>JBOHVR010000751.1:0-3347 GCA_050735755.1 Binatia bacterium | reverse complement strand
GTCATAGCCGGCGATAAACAAGCGGTATTACGGGCCAAAGAGATAGCGATGGAACACGGCGCGAGAAGCGTGCTTGAGTTATCTGTGAGCGCGCCATTTCATTGTCCGCTCATGCAACCGGTCGCCGAGGGTCTGAGCCGAATGTTACAAAATGTCGAGGTCCATCCGTACTCGGTCGGGGTGATTAGTAACGTCGAGGCGAGGGTGAATGTGAATGCCGCCAGAGTGAAGGATCTCCTAATCAGGCAAGTGGTTCATCCCGTGCGCTGGGAAGAGTCGGTGCAGGAAATCGAGGCGCTCGGTTGTAAGCGGACCATCGAAATCGGACCGGGCAAAATCCTCAGAGGCCTTATGAAAAGGATCAGCCCCTCTGTTGAAATCCAAAACCTTGAGGGTCCTAACGACTTGCGAAAGATTTTGGCGCAAATGAACGCGCAATGAACCTGCAAGGGCAAGTTGCGTTGGTGACGGGTGGAGGTCGCGGCATTGGCAGGGCCGTAGTTCTGGCTCTAGGTCGCAAAGGCGTCAAGGTCATGATTAACTATGCGCAGAATCTAGCTACCGCCGAGTCGACCTTGAAGCAACTTCAAGACGCGGGGGGAATCGGCGACCTCTATCCGTTCGATGTTTCTCGCGAGGAGCAGGTGGAAGAAGCGGTGAAGAAAATCGTTGACCAGCACAGAAAAATTGATATTCTAGTCAACAACGCTGGCATCACCACCGATAACCTGTTGCTCCGAGTGCGGAGCGAAGATTGGAACCGAGTCTTGGGCGTGAACCTAACCGGAACGGCGAACTGCACGCGGGCAGTTTGCCGTCTGATGCTGCGCGAGCGCTACGGTCGCATTATTAACCTCACGTCGGTCGTCGGGCAGATCGGTAACCCCGGGCAATCGGCCTACGCCGCCGCGAAGGCGGGAATCATTGGTTTCACCAAATCGATGGCGCGAGAATTGGCCGCGCGGAAAATTACCGTTAACGCAGTGGCGCCGGGTTTTATTGAAACCGAAATGACCGCCAGACTCCCGGCGAAGATCCAAGAAGAATACCTGCGGTCCATTCCTTTAGGTCGCTTTGGAAGTTGTGAAGAGGTGGCTGAGGTTATTTGCTTCCTGGCCGGATCGGGGGGAGCTTACGTGACGGGTCAAGTTATTGGCGTCAATGGCGGCCTGTCGATGTAAGGAAGAAAGTCTACTAGGCTAGTAGGGAGGATACGATCATGGCATCGTCTGTAGAGGGCAGGGTCAAGGAAATCATCTGCGAGCAACTCGGCGTGAGCGAAGATGAGGTTACTCCAAACGCATCTTTCATCGAGGACCTTGGGGCGGATTCGTTGGATATCGTCGAGTTGGTTATGGCGTTGGAGGAAGAGTATGAGATGGAAATCTCCGACGAGGATGCTGAAAAAATCAAAACGGTCCAGGACGTTATCAAGTACATCGATAGTCATAAGTAATTTCCTTCGCCGTCGGCCGCCTTTCGCGAACGGGCGGCAAGTCATTTGAATCGCAGAGGAAATGGTCGAATCGACCGCCTTCTGCGATTTTCTTTATGAGAAGGACCTCAACAGAAGCGCTTTCTTAGCCCTGGCGTCCGGGAAAATTGTTGTGATTGCCGTTGGCAGCGACCACGGAGGTGTGGAGCTAAAGAATTTTTTGGTTCAGTTGCTCCGGTCACGTGGAAGAGAAGTGGAGGACATGGGTACCCACGGTAATGATTCGGTCGATTATCCGGATTATGGCAGCAAGGTGGCGATGAAAGTGGCCCGCGGGGAAGCGGAGCGGGGAATTTTGATCTGCGCGAGCGGTATCGGAATGTCGATCCTAGCCAACAAATTTCCCGGCGTCCGGGCGGCTTTGATTCATGACCTTAGGGGCGCGCAGACGAGTCGCGAGCACAACAACGCGAACATTCTCGTTATGGGCGGGGCTGTAACCGAAAAAGCTTTGGCGGAGAAAATTCTGGACCTCTGGCTGGAAACCCCTTTCGCCGGCGGGAGGCATCAAAGACGTTTGGATAAGATTGCGGCGGTCGAGCAAGAGCTCGGAGCACGAGCTGAACACGCGAAATAGTGCCGTGGCGTGGCGACCGCGCCCCGCGGGCTTAAGCCCGTAGTATGCCCAACCGGACGCCAAAGTTAACGGATCCAGCAGACTCAAGACGCAGAAGCGGGAGACACTGCGGTATGTCTTTTTTGCAACAGGCCGATTCTGAAGTTTTTGCCGCAATCGAGCGCGAGACGGAGCGGCTGCGCTATAATTTGGAGCTGATCGCTTCGGAAAACGTTGTGAGCGAGGCGGTTCTGGAAGCCCAGGGCTCGGTCATGACCAACAAATATGCTGAAGGGTATCCGGGCCGGCGGTACTACGGTGGGTGCGAGAACGTGGACGTGGTTGAGGAACTGGCGATCAAGCGCGCGCGGAAACTCTTTGAAGCGGATCACGCCAATGTTCAGCCGCATTCCGGAACCCAGGCGAATATGGCGGTATATTTTTCAATCTTGAAGCCCGGGGACTGTTACCTGGGAATGAGCCTGGCTCAAGGCGGGCATCTCTCGATGGGTAGTCCCGTGAATTTCTCCGGGATTCTCTACCGCGCGGTGCCTTACGGAGTACGCCAGGATACGGAAACCATCGATTACGAGGCTCTCGCCGAAGTGGCGCGCCGAGAACGGCCACGGCTGATTATTGCTGGAGCCAGTGCTTATCCGAGAATTATTGATTTTAAAAAATTTCGTGAGATTGCGGATGAAGTGGGGGCGTATCTCATGGTGGACATGGCCCATATCGCGGGTCTCGTGGCCGCGGGAGTGCACCCGAGCCCGGTACCGTACGCGGATTTTGTTACTACCACGACGCACAAAACTTTACGCGGACCAAGAGGAGGCATGATTCTCACACGCGCCGAGCATGCCAAGACGGTCGACAGCAAAGTCTTTCCAGGCCTGCAGGGCGGCCCGCTCATGCACGTGATCGCCGCGAAGGCCACCGCGTTAAAAGAAGCTCTGTCAGCAGAATTTAAGACCTATCAAGAACAAATTGTGCGCAACGCGAAGGCTCTCGCCGCAGCGCTGATGGAAAAGGGTTTCCGGTTGGTTTCGGGAGGAACCGACAATCATCTCATGCTGGTGGACCTCCGCGCCACTTCTCTGACCGGTAAAGTGGCCCAGGAAACTTTGGATCGAGCCCGCATCACGGTGAACAAGAACACGGTTCCCTTTGAAACCCGCTCTCCTTTCGTGACGAGCGGGGTCCGCATTGGCACGCCCGCCGTTACGACCCGCGGAATGAAAGAACCGGAGATGGCGATCATTGCAGATCTCATCGCGCGCGCGCTCACTCATGTGG
>JBOHVR010000750.1:0-4045 GCA_050735755.1 Binatia bacterium | reverse complement strand
GTCCCTCACGGCCATGGTTTTGCCGGCGAGATCTTCTGGCCTCCCGACGCTTTGCGGAACCACTAGGTCCAACCCGAGCAGGATCCTCGGCGCGCAAAAGAAACTAACCTTTTTCTCCTTGGCAGCTTCGGCGTAAAGAAACTCGACGTGGTCAATGAGCACGTCCGCCGTGCCATCGAAGAGCGCGGCCTCGAACTCGGCATAGGGCTTGATTTGCAAGACCTGAACGTCGATTCCATAGTGCCTCCGCGCCATTTCTCGAATGCAATAGATCACCGGCGTGCGGTCATCATCGCGGTAGGCCAGTCTTACGGTTTCCATCTTCTGTATCCTTTCGGCAGATCGGCGCTGAGTTCACGCTGCCCGATCTTGTTCGGCGCGCATGATTGACAATATTTCCATAAAGGAGTTTATTGCAAGCACGGTCCGATGATCCGCCAGCTATCGGAACGGGCTTGCATCGACCCTTCGTGAGAGTCCATTCGAAGCAGGAAGCCGTCTTATGAAGCCACAAGTTGAAGGTGCTGCTGAGATGCGAATGAGTTTCGGCTTGCTGATTTCGCTCTTGGTGGTCAATTTAACGGCCTGCTCGACTCAGGGTCAGAATCAGCCCGAAAGTACGATATCAAAACAGACTAACCGTACGGCACCTCAACCCGTCCCGCCGCCGCAAGCCAGGACCTATCCCTTGGATGTGTGCACGACTATGGGAAAGGTCGCCTGTGAGATGATGTCGAAAATCTATCCTGAGCAGGCGCCAACATGCAGCGCCTACAGGGAAGCGGGTGGAAGACTCGTCGAAACATGCGGCTACCCGAATGCTCCGGCAAGTTCGCCCTCTGCATCTCCCCCCTCTCAGCCGTAGCTAGAAACTTTGAGCTCGCGCTCCGGCCGGTGGTCGGCCGAGTTCCGCAAACAGGAATCGGGAAATGTTGCACTTTTGACGGGTCACTCCCGAAAAGGATGCAAAGGCCACATCGGCATAGTATATTTTGCGCTGAAAAAGACTTTCAGCGCTGCGACAGACTCAGCATGAACGGGAAAATTACCAACGCTCTCAATACCTCTTCCGTTCGCCCTGAGCTAAATCGACAAATTAGCCAATTTTCCTTAGTATCGTTTGAATCGCCGCCTCAACGGAACTCGATCCCATCGCATGGACCGAGTCAATTTGCATGTTACGAAGCCAAAAATTTATTGTAAAAACAGAAAGGCCGTGAACCGTGAAGTTTGAAGAGCTCCGATCCTTGGATCTGCAGAAATGCGCGACCGTGGGAGACATTGTCGATGGGATGAGATACTGCGCTTTCGGCGCAAGAATGCTTGGCGAGGTCGCACGGACTGTCAGTGAAATGATCACTTCCAAGCGGAAACCCGTCCTGATCTACGACGGGCTGGACAATTCTCCCTTGGGAGAGCTGCTGCAAAAATTCGTCAAGAACAAATGGGTTGGGAGGATGATTCTGCCGTCTGAGTACGCGGGGCGGAGGGGTGGAGGAGAGAACGCGATCGTCGTCGGTGGATTTTCCGAAAGATACGCGGAAGCAATCTACACGAAGCCGGCGCGCGCGATCTTTATCAATCCATTTGATATGGCGCGTCCCGGACAGATAAGAGATGGCTACTTCCCCGATGCGGTGTTTGCCGATCCGCGCTATATCATGCCGGTTATCTACCGGACGCTCGCGGAATGGATTCATGGAAAACGCGAGTCGGTCGGCTCACTGATTGCGGATCTTGCGGCTTATGGCGGGGTGGCTGCGCAGGTTGCAAAGGGAGCCAAGGCGCTGCTTGCGCTCACGCGCGACAAACAATGCGTGCGTTTCCTAACGATAAGCGGCGCCATGACGGTCGGGAAAATGGACCTGGTCATCTGCGACATGATCGACTTGGGATTAATTGACGCGATCTCGTCTACCGGAGCGCTCATGGCCCACGGCCTGGTGTCATCGATCGGGCTGAAACACTACAAGTACAATCCGGCTTACAATGATACGGCGCTGGCCCGGCGCAAGCTGAACCGGGTCACGGATACGCTTGAGCCTGAGACAAATCTCGATAACGTCGAGCACGTGGTCGGGAAAGTCATCGACGATCTTGACGGTTCGCGGCCGATCAGCCCGACCCTCCTGAATAAACTCATCGGTAAACACCTCATGGAAAACTATCCTCAAGAACGCGGCATCTTAAAATCCGCTTGTCTCCGCGGCGTGCCGGTATTTGTTCCCGCCTTTGTCGATTCGGAGTTAGGCAATGATCTTTACATCCACAACATGAAGCGCGAGCGCCGCGGGGAAAAGCCGATTCTCATGGATCTCGAGCTCGACAGCACGGAGCTGATCAAGCGGGTAACGGGTGCGAAGCGTTTCGGTATTTTTTCGATCGGCGGGGGCGTGCCGCGGAACAACGTCCAAAATGTCGCCCCTCTGATTGAAATCATCAACGAGCGTCTGGGTCCAACCTTTTCAGCGCGTCGCTTCAGCTACGGCATTAGAATATGCCCCGACAAGCCGTACTATGGACATCTTTCCGGTTGCACCTATTCCGAAAATGAATCCTGGCGCAAAGCAACGAAAGACGGTATTTATGCCGAAGTTCAAGCCGATGCCACTCAGGTCTGGCCCTTCCTGGTAAAATACATCATGGAAACACGTCAGGGCTCGGAAAAAAAAGAAACGCGGCCATCGTGATTCACCTTTCCCCCAACACTCTTTTCAGCGGTCCGTTTTCGCGGAATGGTTCCGGCCAGCCGAGATACTCTTTGAATCATGAGACATTCTGATCCTGTACCGTCGGAGCAGTGCGCCAGACTGAGTTTGGGTTTTTAATTTTACTTTCAACTTTCCTTCCGGCAGGTCTGGACATTTTGTCAACCTTGAAGTATTGGGTTTAGGTTGCCAGGCGGAATCCGTCGGGAAACTTTTCGTTTCTGTCGTAATTTTTCCATTGGCCTGAGCACCGAATCCAACACCGGAGAACAAAGATGAGACCATTGCGTATGACCCGCGCTTTTTTACTCGCGGTTTGTTTGGCGGCAATCGCCGCCAATGCTTTTGCACAGGCGCCATCGGCCAAAGAAGAGTACCAGCCGCAGGTTGGCCAGGACGGCAAGGATGTGGTTTGGGTGCCGACGCCGCAAGCGTTGGTAGACAAAATGCTCGAGATGGCGAAGGTCACGCCGAAAGATTACCTGATGGACCTGGGCTCGGGTGACGGCCGCACAGTGATTACCGCGGCGAAGCGCGGCGTTCGCGCTCTGGGCATCGAATACAATCCCGACATGGTCGAGCTCTCGAAGCGCAACGCAGCCGAAGAGGGCGTCGGCGACAAAGCCAGTTTCGTTAAAGCCGATCTGTTCGAGAGCGATTTCTCGCAAGCTACGGTGATTACCCTGTTTCTGCTCCCTGAAATCAATCTCAAGCTGCGTCCGAAGATCCTTGATCTCAAACCCGGTACTCGTATCGTGTCGAACTCCTTCACGATGGGAGAATGGACGGATGATGAGACGGCTACGGTAGGCAACGAGTGCAGCAATTGGTGCACGGCTCATCTCTGGATCGTGCCGGCAAAAGTGGAAGGCACATGGCAACTTCCGCAGGGAGAGCTCACGCTCAAACAAGAGTTTCAGATGATTTCAGGCACGCTCAAATCCGGCGCTGAGAGCACGCCGGTCACGAATGGCAGGCTGCGCGGGGACCAGATCAGCTTCAATGCCGGGGGCGCCCAATACAGCGGCCGGGTGAGTGGTAACGCCATGGAAGGAAGCGTCAAAACCGCCGGCGCTAACGGCAAATGGAACGCCACTCGCAAAGGATGAGGTCAATTAAAAATTCAATTCAAGAAGATCCAGCGCGCGATCTTTTCCAATCGTAGGCTTGGCTGAGAAGCCCGGCGACAAAAGCCGCCACTCTGCTAATGGCTATCGCTGTACTCAACCCATCAACTCATCCTGCGATAAACGCTTCGTCCAAGGACACGCGGCCAGGTTTTAACACTTTGGCCAAGGCCCTGGACACGTCCCCAGCCCCGGAGTATGCAGGGTCGT
>JBOHVR010000749.1:0-16368 GCA_050735755.1 Binatia bacterium | reverse complement strand
CCTCGGCCTCTTTCTTGGCCTTCAACAAGGCAGGGTCGGCGGCAGCGGCAAACCCATTAGAATGGCTCCAACATACGAACACGAAAAGCAGTAGAGCTGCCAGCTTGGCAATAACAGATTTCATATGCACCTCCATGATAGTGATTCCATTTGACTCCTCGCTACCCTAGTGTAATTTGATTCAATGATTTCTTCACATCCCAGCGAACCTATCGCAAGGGAACGCCTGACTACTTAAGTTGTGCCGTGGGAAAACCCAGGGCGCCAACCACCAGCTTGACCCATTGGGTGTAGGGCTCCCAGGTATCCCAACTATTGACTGATATTTGCTTCCCTTTGATAAGTTTTTCCAGCTCCGACCCGGGCGCGAAGATGGATGCCTTGAGAGGCTCATATTCGTCGATAATTTTTTGCGCTTCAGAGCTGGCCTGAAACTCAAGCCAAAGGAGTGCAGTATAAGGATGTAAGGCCCGGTGGTAAACCCCTTGAGGCTCATGAATCCGAACAGGTACAGGCTCTACGACTTTAAATTGCAGGCTTGCAGTGGGATCTTTCTGCATGATGCGCGCGATCGAATTGTAATTTCCCAAGTGGTGCAGAGGATATTCACCTGCGGCGATTGCGGCATATGCGCGGCTAAACCCCCTCGCCCAGACCGGCTCCTGAGCAGCCAGCTTCCTCGAATACTCCAGCACCCACTCCAGCCCCATTTTGGGAACGAGCGCGGCCAACGCGAGAGGGCGGATATCCACTACAATCTTCTTTCCTTTAAACTCCGGTTTCAAGAACTCCTCTAGATTCGCAGGCACTTTCTCCGAGGAGATGAGATTCTTATTGTAGCCGGTGACATCCACAGCGCTGCCGAGTGCGACGAGATTGCGGTACTTGGGGTCAATCATTGCAATGGGAATCCCCAAAATCTTTTCTCGCGCCATCGCCAAGATATCGAACCTCTGCAGATAGGGAGGAAACTCCTGGTAAAAGTCCGTATTGATATGAACTACGTCCCAATTCTTAACCGCGTCTGCCTTCATTTCCATGACGAAGCGCTGAGCGGCGTCGGTGCCTGTAAGTTCTTCGAGGTGGATATTAATGAAGGGGTATTTCTTTTTGAAAGCGGCGACGAGATGGGGATAAACCGCCGGGTCCCAACCGCTTAAAGCCCTTAGATTTCCTTCTTTCTTTGCCTTGGCCACAATCTCGTCATGGCTTGCGACCATGATAAAACCCTTGGATTCGCCATGCTGTTTGACCTTGGGCAAAACAGGACTTCCTGCGGCCGGGAGGGTATGATCCCCTAACAAAAGGAAAAACAAAGACACAATGATGAACGATTTCAAAAAAGCGCCTCTCATAAGTGCTTCCTTCCTGCTCATCGTAGGTCAACCAGGCAAGACGCTCAGCCTTGAAGAAGAAGACTGCGAGAACACACGAAAACCCGGGCTTGTCTGCCCATAATGGGCTCTACAACTACTTTCGTTAGCCTTTAAGCAGTCGCCAGCCGCAGGCTCAGCAAAGGAATTGGAGCAGGACTACCCATAGCAGACATCACTTTCTCCAATGTGCTGACTACAGCACACGTGGCGCCGATATGGAGCAAAGCCCTGTCCTTCTGTTCCCTTCCGTCAGTCGTTGATGTGCATTCTCTTGGCATGACAATGTAGTAGTCGAGGTCGAAAGCTGCCCTGACCGTGGACTCTACGCACCCCGGAGTGCCTATGCCTGTGACAACGAGCGTAGTGACATCCATGGAGCGAAGTATGAGATCCAACGGCGTATTAAGGAAGGCGCTGCGTCGTTTCTTGCTTATTACCTGTTCGTTGGGCAATGGCTTGAGCTCATCGATGATTTCATCACCCCAAGTTCCCTCAATCAAACTTTCCGCTTTATACGTTCTCGCCCTATGGCCGATCGGTGGAACAAAGTGCTTGAGATACCTTGGTTCGCCGGCCTTTCTCGCGGTGTGAGTAAATATAACCGGAACATTGGCTGCTCTGCTGGCTTCGATTAGCCGTTTATTGCTGGAAATCAGCTCTTCCTGATCAGGAAATCTCTCCCCAAGATCCTTTGTGTAGACTCCATTCGGCTTAAGAGCATCGTTCGTCATGTCAATGATGAGGCTGCAGCTCCTGCGCCGATCGAAAACAAGACTATCCATCTGAACCCCCTCTTATTCTATTGCGCGCTGCTGTTCTATTTTGGTTCTACTTTGGGAAAACCCAAGGCGGCAATGACTTTTTCCATAAGCTGCGGAAGCGTGTCGGCCTCCTCCGGGCTGGAGACCGATACTTTCTTACCGGTAAGTACCTTACCGACTTCGGACCCACGAACATACAAGTTGGATTTCAAGGGCTCGTACTTGTCAATAACCGCCTGGCCTTCAGGACTGGTTAGGAACTCCAGCCAAAGCAGACCACTGTAGGGGTGAGCCGCCGTTTGAACGACCGCGTCGGACACCGTAACGCGAACGGGAACCGGCTCTATAACCTTGTAAGCCAGCGAGCCTTTCGGAGCCTTCTCTTGGGCTCGCACGATCGTGTGCCAATTAACCATATGACCGAGCGGTGATTCCCCCGCCGTTATGGAGGAGAGCGTCCGAGTGTACCCGACACTCCAGATGGGCTCCTGGTCCGCCAGACTCTGGGCATAACTCAGCACCCGTTCCACCCCCCAGGCCGGCATCATAGCCACCAGGTCTTTTACGCCCCCTCTTATCTCGATCACAAACTTTCTGCGTTTGAATTCCGGTTTCAGAAAGTCTTCCCAACTATCCGGCACTCTGTCCGGAGAGATAAGACTTTGATTAAAGGGAACCACTGAAAATACGCTTGTGGGAAAGACAACATTTCGTTTCCCTCGGTCCATCATTCCCGTGGGAATCTGCAGCACGCCATGACTCGCCATGCCAAGGATATCGAAGTTCTTTTTGTGTCCCTCATACTCGTTATAAACATCTCCCGACATATGCATAACGTCCCATTCTTTAACCCTGCCCGTCTTGAGCTCCAGGATAAAGCGCTGAGCAGAATCCGCCCCGGTGATCTCGGCCAATTTGACCTCGATGTCGGGGTACTTTCTGGTAAAGGCAGTGATTAAGTGCGGGTAGCCTTTTGGGTCCAGCCCGGAAATAACGCGGAGCTTTCCCTCCTTTTTAGCCTTGGCTACAACATCATCATGGCTTAGCTCAAAGATGTAGCCCTTCGCTTCAGCTTCTTTCTTGGCCTTCAATAATGCGGGATCGGTGCTGGCGGCCAAGACCGCAGAAGGACTGGCGAAGGACGCGAGCACAAAAGACAAACCCGCCAGAATCGTTGCCCTAAAGACTTTCACGCCCACCTCCAGTCACGTGTTATTCGAAAGACCTCGACTGCAGCGCCAAAGGGCTCAAGGCGCGCAGTTTTTCTTCTGCCTTGGCCTTGGCGACGATTTCGTTATCGTGACCCTCAAAGATATATCAGATCCTTGAGGATCCTTTTAGTTCCCCATTTTCAAACGGGAAAATCCTATTCGACGCAACACTCTAAATACCGCTCTTTCGCAAAGTTCGCAAAGAGGGGCAGGGGGAGACTTTCGCGGCAGTGTGTCGGGAATTCGGCAACGAATTTCAAAAACAGCCGGGTGTTTCACCCATGCTCATTTTGCCTGCTCCGCCTTCGGAAACCCATAAGCTTCGAAGATCTTTGCCGACCACGGCTGCAGATTTTTGTAACTTTCCCAGGGCACCGCTGATAGTTTTTTTCCTCTCAGCTCCTGCTCCACCGCGCTGCCGCGCACATAAACAACCGACGCCATCGGTTCATTCTCGTCGGCAATCTTCTGCGCTTCAGGACTTGCAAGCCAGTCAAACCACAGCAATCCGGCATGGCGATTCTGCGCCCTTGCCAAAACCGACTGTGCCAGCGCCAACCGGAATGGCACCGGCTCGAGGATCACATACTGGAGCACGCCCATCGGATCCTTTTTCTGCGCGCGCTTCAGGTCGTGAAAATTAGCTGCGACCATCATGGGAATTTCTCCAGCCAACATGCCCGTGATCGCCCGGGGATCGCCACGGACCCAAATAGGCTGCTGGCTTGCCAACCGTCGGGCAAAGTCGAGCGTCTTTTCCAAACCCCAAGTGGGTACAAGGGGCGATAGGCCGCCGGGGCGAATGTCCAGAGAGAATTTTCTTCCCTTGAACTCAGGCTTTAGAAGATCATCCCAAACCTTCGGCACCTGGGCCGCCGGAACAAGGTTCTTGTTATACGCAACAACTTGAAAGCGGCTGTGAAAAGCGACGATATTCCGTTGCGTGTCGTCGACCATTTGCGGCGGAATCTGAAGGACGCCGGCTTCAGCCATCCCTTGGAGATCCACCTTCCAGAGGTGCGCGATATAGTCGTTGACATGATCAGAGCTGGTTGAGACTACGTCCCATTCCTTGGCCGCCACGCCGCTTTTGACTTGCAGAACAAGCTGCTGCGCCGACTCGGATCCCGTCCGCGTGTGAATATGGAGATCGATAAAAGGATATTTCCTTTTGAAAGCTGCCACAGAAGCCTTGGCCGTTTCCGGCTCCATGCTTGTGATCACGCGCAGGCTGCCCTCTTTTTTCGCCTTTGCGACAATCTCGTCGCGGTCACCGAAAAATACCAAGCCTCTTGTTTCGGCTTCCTGTTTAGCTTTGACCAGGCCTGGGTTCGCTGTGCCGGCAAAACCTGACGGAGCGAGAAACAAAAAAACTAGGACAGAAAGCAAACTGGATCTGACAAGACGTCTCTCCATAACGGACCTCCTACGAAACCAATTTCCTATAACCGCGGGCCCGCGGCCTATTTTTCGAGAAGAGAGAGCGTCTCTCCCGTTGATAGGATTTGCGTCCGATCAGAGAGGATTCTCAGGTACGGAGAATTCGGCTTGTAAGTCGCATCGCTCACCGGAATCATTTCATAGCCTAGCGCGATGCCATCTCTTATCGTGTCATTCACGCATCCCCTGATGGAGCCCCCCGTAACAATGCAGCGTCCCACATCTAAGTTGCGCAGCAACCGCTGCAGGCCCGTGAAGGTAAAGGCGCTGTTGGTTTTCTTGACGAGAACGATGTCTCCCTCCGCCGGCTCCAGTCCTTCAACAAATTCATTTCCCCAGGAATTTTGTTTATGCTTCGTCCCGGGAGGCATCTCAGCGCTTCTTCTGCGGTAATAGGAAGCGGAACCAAAGAAATCGATCTCGTCAGGACGATACTCGGGTAAGGTGTGAATGACGGAATAGCCTTTTTTTCGCATCGCCGTCATGAGCTTCTGGTTGTTTCTCACAACCATTTCAAACTCGGCGGGCGTCAGCTTTGACCCCCCATACAAAGCATTGGCCCCTCGGGGATGGATGGAGTCGTTTTGGAGATCGACAACGAGGAGAGCGAAGTTTTTGCCCAGGCGATCTTTCTGCTCCGCAGATTCAACGCGCCAGTTTCCGTTTTGCAAAAGGCTTAGGACTTCTTGAGTCGATTTAACGTCGGCCTTATGGTCGAGGCAACTCAACTGATACTCGTCCACGGGATAGGTCGCGTCCGAAACCACCGTAACCTCGTAACCCAACGGCGCCGCCTGTCTCGCGGTATCATCCACGCCTCCTGAAACGCCGCCGCAACCGATCACAAAGCAGTGAATCGCTCCAAGGTTGGTAAGAGTCCGGTCCAAGAGAGTGTCTCGGAAGGCCCCGTGGCCCTTCTTCGCCAGCACATAGTCGCCCTTTTCCGGAGCCAATTCCGCGATGATTTGCGCGCCCCAACTCCCTTCGATCAGAAATCCGCTCTCCGGGCCAAGCCCGCGCTCGCGCCACGCCGGGGCTAGCGCGCTGTCGCTATGATCGGCTCTCAAAGACGTTACGGCATGGAAAACAGGCAGGCCCTGGTTCCTGGCTGAGCGCGCCAGCTCCCGACAGTTTTGCACAAATCGGTCCAGGGTAGTTTGATCGGGCGGAGTCTGGCCTCGCTTGGCCATGAGACCCTCAGGATGGAGAAAATCGTTCTGCGCGTCCACAATGATCACAGCGGCTCTGCCATCGGCGAATCTCCGGTTCAAGTTTTCCAGGATCTGTGCCATTTTTCACCCCGTGTAGATTTAATTCTTCAGTCAGTCCCGCGGCGAAAGTCAGCGCTCGCGAGCTTCAAAGCATTCATCCAAGGCTGTCGTTCACCCCGCCACCCGCGCCAACGCTCCCCCGGCCTCGGCATGCTTCCTCCCTGCGGGAGCGAGCTTTTCCAAAAATGTAAGGACCTCGTCCGTGCTCCGGACATCGGCCCGGTTGGCCAAGATCTCGTGATAGGGAATATTGGCACGATTCGTGGCGTCGGAAACCACGATGGTCTTATAGCCGAGAGCGACGCTGTCTCGGACCGTATTGGACACACAGCCCGTCGTTGAGTCCCCCGTGATGATGCAAAAGTTCACTCCCAGGTTGCGGAGCAGCCGATCCAGATGAGTAAGACCGAAAGAGCTGTTTCCTTTCTTGTAGACACGGTAATAACCGTCCGGCAACTTAACCCCTTCGAGAATCTCCGCTCCCCAAGTCCCTTCGATCATGTAGCCCACGCCCGGCGGGAAGTTGCGCTTACGCTCGGGGCCGCGATTGCGGTCGGATTGGAAGGAGTGGGCGTCGTCCGCCTTATCCAATCGGACCGCTGTCTGAGAGTGAACGACAGGGAAACCCTTGGCCGTCATGGCTTCGATGAGCCGGTTGTTATTGCGGATGTAGAGCGCGAGCTTCTCCGCCGAAATCCCGGGACCGTGTGAAGTGATGCGGTAGCGATACTTCGAGCCGTGGGGATGGTTGCCGTCGTTATTCAAAGCGACCAGGATCAAGGCCGGTGTAATCTTGGGCTCCGTTGTTCTCCGTGGAGCAATCCCTTTTATGAGACCGATGACTTCTTCCGTGGTCTTGATCGCGGACTGATTGGTTAGGGTTTCAACGTGAGGAGTTCGCAGCGGGTAGACCGCATCGGGCACCACCACCGTGTCGTAGCCCACAAGCCCGGCTGTCCTGCAAGTCTCATCGATACTGCCGGCGACGCCGCCGGATCCCGCGAGGATGCAGGTATCCACGCCTAAGCTGCTGAGCAACCGATCGAGATGGGTGAATTGAAAAGCGCATAGGCCTTTCTTGGTGATAACAAAATCGCCGTCCTGAGGGGCGATTTCCGGCGCGATGGCCGCTCCGGAACTTCCTTCAACCAGTATCGAGGCGGCTCCCAGCGCTTCCCGCCATTTTGGAGGGAAGAAACAATCCGTGAGGTCGCGCCGAAAGGCGGTCCGCACGTGGACGACCGGCCTTCCGGTCTCGCGCGCGTTTCGAATCAAACTCTGACAGTTGCCGAGAAAAATCCTTCGCCCTTCATCCCTGACCGCCTCGAACCCCAGCTGCACCAGGGGACCTTTCGCTTCAAGGTAGTCCTCCTGAATATCCAACAAAACCAACGCGGCTCGCGAGAGATCAACATCGGAGTGGGCCATTGAATTCCTCCTTGTGAAATAAGATCAAAACACAACGTTCCTGCTTATTTGGACTCGACCTCGGGGAAACCCAAGGCAGCCGTTCGGCTCTCGCTCATGTTTATTCCTCAGGTTGCATCCCTTTTCGCGACGGCGGAAGACCATCCCAAATGCGCGTGATTTCTTCCGTAGAAGCGACGATCGCGCCCAGTCGATCAGCAGCCTGCCGGGTAACGATGTCAAAATCTGGACCCGAGTCGGGCACGACACAGTCGCTTACGATCACCAAATAATACCCGCGCACAAAACACTCCTTCGCGGCCGCCTCCACAGCCCCCATGACCGCTCCTCCAGTCAGAAGGACGGTCTTAATTCCTTTACACCGAAGCATGAGATCCAGCGGTCCGTGCGCAAAGGCGCTGTAAGAGTGTTTGATCAGGATCGCTTCATCTTGCTTAGGCTCTAATCCGTCATGAAATTCGACCGCCCGGGTTCCCTCGGCATAATGACCGGCGCTGTAGTTGGGCTGTGACATCCACGCGTAGCGCAAGTTGGGAAGGACCGTCCAATCACCGTGGGAATTCCTCACGTAAATAATCGGCAGTGACACCCGGCGCCCCGAGCTAATCAGGTGGATCAGATGCCGCAACGGCCCCCTGATACGAGGAATCTCCATGCTCGGCGGAGCGTCGGGATTTGCCTTGAGCATATCGAGGATAATCAGCGCCGCCGTCTGCGGATTCACCCTTTGTTCCAATGTGCGCAGCCAATTTCTTTCGTTCATTTGTCTACCTTGGGAAAACCGAACGCCTCCACCGCCATTGCCATCCACCTGGGGCTCTGGGGATACGATTTCCAGTCCGCCAGCCAGACTTTTTTTCCGCGCACCAGCTTCTCTAAAGCCGACCCCGGCGCATAGATGGACGACTTGAGCGGTTCGTGATCATCGAGAATTTTCTGCGCTACGGGACTGGCCAAGAATTCGAACCAAAGAAGCGCCGCATAGGTATTTTGCGCTTTCTCAACAACCATCTCCGGCTCTTGCAGCCGCATCGGAATCGGCTCGATCACCTTTGCCTGCAGGCAACCGCTTCGATCCTTCTGCGCTGCTCTTACCGCCGAGTGATAATTGGTTCCGGAGTGCAACGTGTGTTCCCCCGTTGCGATTGCCGTCAGGACCCTCGTATGGCCGCGTACCCACACCGGCTGTTGCGCGGCAATTTTCCGCGCATGTCCCACCATCCACTCTTGGCCCGCTCCCGCCGCCATGGCCGCATAGATATGCGGCTGAACGTCCGCGATAAATTTCTTGCCTTTGAGTTCCGGCCTGTAGAAATCCTCCCAGCGGTCAGGCACTTTGGACGGGTCGAGCATGCAGCGGTTGTAGGCAATCGAATCCGCCGCGCTGCCGGCCGCGACCAGAGCGCGAGTGTTCGGATCGATCATCTTGATTGGAATGGCGAGAACTCCGTGTTGCGCCATGCCGAAAATATCGATCTTCGCCGCATGCGGTAGATAGTCATTAAAGAAATCCCATGTCAAGTGGCTGACGTCCCAATTTCTCGCTCCTCCCGCCCGAAGCTCGTGAATGTGACGCTGCGCGGTCTCAGTCCCCGTGATCTCCCGAAGTTGCAGATCGATAAATGGATATTTTTCTTTGAACGCCTTTGTCATGTGAGGAAAAATATCCGGGTTGAGAGAGTTGAGAACCTGCAGCTTCCCTTCTTTCTTGGCTTTGGCCAAAATGTCGTCATGGCTCGTTTCAAAGAGGTACCCTTTCGCTTCAGCCTCCTGCTTGGCCTTGAGCAAACCGGGGCTTGCCGAAGCAGCCAATGCGGAACCCTTCGAAATCAGGAGCGTGCAACAAAGAAAAATCGGGACCGATAAAGCGAGATTCATGGTCCTCTCTCCTTTTTTCCCGCCGGCAGAGAATCCCAGTGCCGCACGATCTCCTCCGACGTCGCCACGATAGCGCCGAGCTTGCCTGAACCGTGCTGCATGACAATTTCGTGATCGGGTCCGGAGTCGGGCACGACACAGTCGCTCACCAGAACCAAATAGTATCCGCGCACGTAGCATTCCTTCGCCGCCGATTCTACGGCCCCCAACACCGCGCCCCCGGTAAGAAGCACGCTCTTGATTCCCTTGCAGCGAAGCATGAGATCCAAAGGACCGTGCGCAAAAGCGCTGTAGTAGCGCTTGACCATCACGGCATCGCCCTCGGCGACTTCGAGCCCGTCATGAAGTTCAACACCCTCCGCGTAACGGCGCGGGCTATAGTCGGCCCGGCGCGACCAGCCTTCTTTCCAGTTATCCAGCAGAAGCCAATCACTGTACGAGTTTTTCACGTATAGGACAGGAAATCCTGCTCGATGGGCCGATTTGACGAGCCGGACCAAATTGCCGAGTGGATTTCGCAGCCGCGGAATCTCCATACTCGGCGGAGAGCCCGGATCTCGCACCATGTCCAGCACAATCAAAGCAGCGCTGTTTGGGTCTACTCTTTGCTCTAGCGTCGTAAGAAACACACTCGTTTACCTCCTCATCGTTGAATCCGTCTTCTTTACTTTGGGGCCGCACCGACCTTCGGTAGCCCCCAAGCTTCCACAGCGATCCGCTCCATGAGCTTCTCCTCGCGGGCGCGGCACTGGCTGGTGCATATCGACGCCTCGTTTCCCTTCATGAGCTTATTCGCGAGCGTTCCCTCGATCATAAAAAACGCCTTGCCGGGATCGAACCTGTCCACAATCTGCTGCGCTTCATTGGAGGCTAGAAACTCGAGCCAGAGAAGAGCTGCATGCGGGTTCTTCGCTTTGCCGTAAATTCCGAAGGGTTCGTGAAAAGAGATGCCGACGGGATTAGGAGCGACGATGCTGAGAGGAATGTTCGGGTCTTTTTTGAACTGGCGCTGAGTCGTATGGTTGTAGGTTCCGCATAAAAGCGGAATCTCGCCCGCGATCGCTCGCGTCAACGCCCCGGTATTTCCCCGCACCCAGATCGGCTGGTTTTCTTTGAGTTTCTTTGCATAGTCCAAAACCTTTTCCTCTCCCCAGCGCGTGGCGAGCCAGGTAAAGACGTTGGGCTTCGTATCGACAGCAAATTTCCCCTTCCAATATGGGTCCAGACAGCTTTCCCATCCTGCAGGAACTTTATTGGGGGGAACGAGATCTTTGTTATAGACAAGAATGCTCGAATTCGTCGAGGTCCAGATCACCACGTCCGAATCGTCGATCATCTCCGCGGGAATCGCCAACTGGCGCGCCTTCGCCATCGCGCGGATGTTGTACTTCCCAAAAAGATCCTGTTTGAAATATGAGCTCCAAAACCCGCTATGCGGAGTAAACGCGTCCACATTGGATTTTCCCGCCGACAGTTCAAAAAGCTCCTTTTGACCCGCAGGAATGCCGCTCACCGAATGAAAATTAACTTCTTTGAGAAACAGATACTTCTTCTTGAATGCGTTGATGAGGTGGGGCACCGTCGTCTCTTCATGCGCCGTCGCGAACGTCAACTTTCCTTCCCGTTTGGCTCCCGCCAGGATCTCCTCTTTGGTCAGGCTGGCCATTTCTTTTCTCGCTTGCGCGCTCGCGGAAGGAACCCAACTGAGAAAAGCGAGGCCAAAAGCTATGACGCGGGCGGCCGATTTTTGGTTAGCGCGCATGGGTAGTGTCCTTGTCTCGTCTTGGCTATTTCCGCTCTGCCGAAGGAAACCCGTAAGCCTTAACGATCTGTTTTTCAATCTCCTCCCGCTCAGTGAAAAATCGCCATGCGGCAACGGAGACCTTCTTGCCTTCGACGTCTCTTTTTAAAACCGATCCGGGCGCAAAGATCGAGCTCTTGTAGGGCTCGACTTCATCCAAGAATTTCTGCGCTTCCGGACTGGTGAGATGCTCGATCCAGAGCAGGGCCGCGTGAGGGTTCCTCGCGCGCGCTACAATGCCGGTTGCCTCATGAAGGCGGGCCGGCACCGGCTCCGCCAAAACCGGCTCGACGTCGGCTTTGGGACTTTTCATTTTCAAACGCATCACCGAATTGTAATTTGTTCCGCCATGCAGCGCGTACTCTCCCGCGGCAAGGCTCGCCAGCATTCTCGAGTGGCCGCGGCCCCAGATGGGTTCCTGCTCTCGCAGTTTTCGCGCGAACGCGAGAACCTTCTCCAGTCCCCACGCCGGCGTCAAAGCGGCGATGGCCGCGGGCTCTATGTCCATGACGAACTTTTTTCCTTTAAATTCGGGCTTGAGGAGGTCCTCAAAAGTCTTGGGAATCGTTTCACGGCGCAGCAGCCGGGGATTGTAAGCGATGACGTCGAGAGCGCTCCCGGCCGCGACAATGTTGCGGTTATCCGGGTCAATCATTGAGAGCGGGATTTGCAGCACTCCTTCGCCTGCCATCCCGAGAAAATCAAACTTGGCGAGATGCGGCAAATAGTTGTTGTAGAACGAGCCCGAGACATAGATCGAGTCCCACTGTCCGGCTGCCACGCCGGATTGAAGCTCTTGAATGAACCGTTGCGACGCGTCGCCTCCCGTAATCTCTTCCGCGCGTTGAACCGTTATAAACGGATATTTTTTAGCAAACGTTTCAGCAAAACCTTTGTAGGTGGCAGGATACACCCCGTACAAGACCCTGAGCTGTCCTTCCTTCTTGGCTCCGGCCACGATTTCGTCGCGCGTCAAAAACTTGTACCCCTTCGCCTCGGCAGCCTGTTTGGCCTGCAAAAACGAAGGGCTGGCCTGGGCCGCCCATGCCGGCGAGGTCACCCAATAGATCCAGATGAAATGAACGAGAAGTGCTCTGCAAATAGAAACTGCCATGGCACACCTCTCTTGTGGTACCGTCTTTTCAGCCGCGCCAGCAGGACACGATTTCCTTTGATGACGCCGTGATTCCGAGATGCCGGTTCACGTAGTCTATGACCATGTCGTAGACCGCGCCGCTTCTGGGATGAACACAATCATCGACGACGACCACGTTGTACCCTCTGACCATAGAGTCTTTGGCCACGGTTTCCACTGCGCCTAGCGTGCTTCCGCCCGTGAGAAGAACCGTTTGAATCCCGCGGCTTCTAAGACTCAAGTCCATCGGACCGTGAGCGTATGGGCTGTAGGAATGTTTGATAAAGATCAGGTCCTCCGGCTCGGGATTCAGTCCTTCAAGAAAGTCATTGCCGGGAGTGCCCTCCCAATACCGGGTCCGATAATCAACGTTTATATGTCCAGTCTGCTCTTTCCGGCTCCTGGTCGTCGTCCATTCGCTATGCGTGTTGCGCACGAATATGATCGGCAGCTGGGCGGCGCGCGCTCCTTTGATGAGGGAAAACAGTTCGGGCAAAATCTCCTCTCCTCCGAGCGGCCCTGCTTTGGCGGGCCACGATCCCTTCTGCATATCGAGGATGATAAGCACAGCTTGTTTCGGATTCACTCTCTCTTTCAGGCTTATGGCCATCGTGCTCCTCCGTTTCGAAAGCAACCAGGTGTTTGTTCACTTGGAACAACCGTTCCATCAAGCGGGCCGAGCGGATTTCCACCCTTCGACAACTTCACGGGACGTTGTCACCTCGCCCTGATAGCGCCGGAAGAGATCGATGAGCATCGATCTTTCCTGAGGTTTCCCTCCCGCGATGCAGTCCTCGAGCAGAAAGACGTAGTAATTTTTGGCAACGGCATCGCGTGCGGTATCGAAAAATCCGCCCCAAACTCCTACGCCGCCCAAGAGAAGAGTCTGCACCTCCTTGGCTCTGAACGTAAGGTCCAGGTCGGTTTCCATAAAGCCCGAAGCGCGATACTTGTTGACCACGCGGTCTTTGTCTTGTGGCCGGACCTGATAGAAGTCCGCGCCTGAACTTCCCTCCATGCAGACCGGTCCCGTGCCCAGCTTCTGCCACCGCTCGTGTACCGGCGGCGAAATGGTCCATTTGTTGTAGATGGTTCGGACAAACAATACCGGCACCCCAAGAGAGCGCGCTTGAGGCAGAAATGAATTGAGTGCCTCGACTCTCTTGGACAGATCCGGATCGGTTACGATCTTTCCCCAGGCTCCCTTGGGATCGCAGAAGTCATTTTGCAGGTCCACCAAGATCACCGCACAATTTTGAGGTGTGATCTTATCTTTGAATTCCACTGGCATGCGTCAACCCTCCTTCTCCCTAAAAAATCGTTAAGCCGTCAGGTCGGCGAGAACCTCCGCCGTGTTTTTAAACCCAACATAATTGTTCATCACTTCAATCGTTGGCGAATTGGGCCGGTACAATGCATCCGGGACAAGAGTCAATCGATACCCCAGTCCGGCGCCTTCTCGGACCGTGTCTTCCACGCAGCCATGAACGGCGCCGCCCGTGATGATACAGTGATTCACACCGATATTACGCAATACGCGATGCAGCGGCGTAAAGCCAAAACCGCTTCGTCCCTTTTTCGTGATCATCAAATCCCCCTCGCGCATCTCCAGCCCTTCGGCGAGTTGCGCGCCCCATGAGCCTTCGACGAGGTAGTCCTCTCCCGAAGGAATGGGTTTGTTCCGCCGTCCTATCGGGGGCGGAGCGCTATCGAGAGCGTCCCTTCGATGGAGAGTAATGACAAAGAGTACCGGATGCCCCTTCTCTCGCGTCCTCTCAATGAGCCGGCGGTTGTTCTCAATAATCATCCGGCGCTCGGCCTCAGTCAAGTCAGATTGACCGAGGCGATGCTTGAGACCTTTAGGATGCACGAAATCGTTCTGCATATCGACGACAACCAGAGCCGTTTTGTCCTCGGAGGCTTGACCCGGCTCCGCTGCCGAGAGAGCCGTCGAAACATCCGTCGTTGATTTGAGCTCCGCCCGGTTCCAGAGGGTCTTAAGATAAGGCGAATTGGCAGGAAACGTCGCGTCAGAGGCTACGATCATCTCATACCCCAGCGCGCCGCCTTGCCGGGTGGAATCCGCCAGCGCGGCTTCGACCGGACCGCCTATGGCCACGCAGGTATTGACTCCGAGATTAGAAAGAAGGTGATCGAGATAAGTAAATTGGAAAGCGCTGCTGCCCTTTTTCACGATAACGATATCAGCTTCTGCCGGCTTGAGATCGTCCAGAAATTCACAACCCCACGAGCCTTCGACTAAAAATTTACTCTCTGGCCCCAAGTTTTTGTGCTGCCTGATATTCCACGGAAGAGCGCTATCCGCGTGGTCCGCGCGCAGCGCCGTCTTCACCCATACCGCCGGCCGCGCTGCGCTCTTCATTGACTGAAGGAGCCGGTGCGCATTTTCTACAAGACCGTTTCTTTCCTCGCCACTAACGCGACAAAACTCCAGCCGCTGAAAAAGACCCTGGGGATGCAAGAAATCTTTCTGGAAATCGATCAACAAGAGAGCGCTGCGGCTCAGATCCAAGGAATTCATCATCTCAATACTCCGTCCAACGATTTGCTGGCTCAAGAACGTCACCGTTAAATTGAGAGAAAGGCAAGAAAACGATCAATGAAAGGCAGAAAACCAGACTCATAGGGCGCGACGAAGCTGAGTGTTAGTTTGGCCATGAGCGCTTCTCAAAGTCGCTGATCTAAAGCCCTCGTTGCCGCGGATTAACGATGCGCTACGGCTTTACTTAGGACTTTGCCCGACCTTAGGTAGTCCCCAGGCCTGGACCGCAATCTTCCCCATCATCGGTTCTTCCTGGTTTCGACAATCGCCGCCGCATATCGACACTTTGTGCCCCTTCATTACAGTGGCAGCCAGGGTGTCCTCGCCAAGAAACGACGCCTTGCCGGGGTCTTGAGTATCCACAAGCGCTTGCCCTTCCTTGGAGGCAACAAACTCGATCCAGAGCAGACCAGCATGAGGATTCTGAGCGCGCGCGTAGATAGCCTCCGGCTCGTGAAACGATACCCCCACGATATCCTCAGGAATCACGATTTTGATGGGTGCCGTCGGGTCTTTCTTCAAGTATCGACTCGACGTATGCAGGTACATGCTGCAATCGACTATAAATTCGCCGCCTGCCATCCGTGCGAGACTCCCAGTCTGACCGCGAACCCAGACGGGATCATTTGCCTTTAAGCTGCGGGCGAAACCCAGCACTTTCTCCTCTCCCCAAGCCGGGATCAGCCATGTAAGCGTATTCGGCTTCGTATCCACGCCGATCTTGCCTTTCCACTTTGGATCCAGGCACTCTCCCCATCTTTTTGGCGCCTGGTCTGCCGAAACTTGCTTCGTGTTGTAGACAAATACGCCGACGTTCGATCCCAGCCAGACTATATCGCCTGACTCATCAATCATTCCCGTAGGAATCTTTATCTGGCCCTTCTGTGCCATGCCTTTAAGATCGTATTTCTTAATCAGATCCTGCTTGAAATATTCGCTCAAAAACGCTGTGCTAGGGCTGAAGACGTCTACAGAGGTTTTTCCCGCCGCCAGATCAAACAACTGTCTTTGCGCCGCGGCAATACCTGTAACCATCTGCCAGGACACATCGATGAACGGATACTTTTTCTTAAAGGCGGAAACGAGCGGGGCGATCGTGCTTTTGTCGTAGCCCGGAACCAGCGACAGTTTCCCTTCCTGCTTGGCCCTCGCAACGATCTCCTCCCGGTTCTGAACCGGCGCGGCCTCTCTTGTCTGTGCTAGGGTGGACGATTTGAGAAAGATTCCAAGCAGAGAAAAGGCCAGCGATAGGCTCACGAAGATGCCTGCTTGTCTGTTCATCGGCGTTCCTCCTTTTCTCGATGTTCCAGTCGTGCAACGGGGCAGCAGTTCGCCCAACGCTACCCAGTGGCGCGACCTATCTTTTTCCCTCGGCTTTTGGGAAGCCGTAGGCCTGAACGACTTTTTCCTGGTATTGCTGCATCTTGGTACCATGCTCCCAGGCCACTAGGGAAAGTTTTTTTCCACGGATCAAGCTCTCCAGGACTGAGCCGCGGGTAAAGAT
>JBOHVR010000748.1:0-3894 GCA_050735755.1 Binatia bacterium | reverse complement strand
TTCGGAATCATCTTCGAGGGTCACAGTGACTTGAGGCGAATCTTGCTGCCGGAGGATTGGGTTGGTTTTCCGCTGCGCAAGGACTACGTCGAGCAGGAAGAATACGACGGCATCAGCACCGAAAGAGCGCCCCTGGTAGAAAAACTGCTTCGGTAATAAAACCATGAGCGAAACGATTTCGACCAATGACGAGATCTTCCATACGGAAGACATGACCATCAGCATGGGACCGCAGCATCCCAGCACTCATGGCGTCTTGCGCTTTGTCGTCAAGACGGACGGCGAGGTGATGCGCGAGGCGGTGCCTGACGTCGGCTACCTGCACCGGTCGATAGAGAAGATCGGCGAAAAAGTTACCTGGCACGGTTACGTTCCTTATACGGATCGCGCTGACTATCTCGCAGCCATGTTCACCAATCAAGCTTTTTGCATGGCGGCGGAGAAGCTGGGCAAGATCGAGGTTGCGCGCCGCGGCGAATTTTGCCGCGTCATCGCGTGCGAGCTGAACCGGATCGCGAGCCATTTGATTTCAGTCGGGACTTTCGGCCAGGACATCGGCGCCATTACCCCCTTTCTCCACGCTTTAAGAGAACGCGAAACCATCAACAACCTCATGGAGGAGATCTGCGGCGCACGACTAACGTACAACTACATTCGCATCGGCGGGGTGGGGTATGACATCACGGCCGAAACCTGCGATCGCATCACTCAGTTTCTCGACCACTTCGAGCCCATAGTCGACGAATACAATCGCCTGCTCTCTTACAACAAAATTTTCATCGAACGTTTAGTCAATGTCGCCGCTATCACGTTAGCGGACGCGTTTCAGTACAACATCGTCGGGCCTAATCTTCGGGCCTGCGGCCTGAAATGGGACATCCGCAGAGATATTCCCTATTCGGTCTATCCTGAGCTGGAATTTGACGTTCCCGTCGGGTCGGGTGAAAAGGGAACTTTAGGTGATTGCTACGATCGCTATTGGGTGCGCATTCGCGAAATGCAGGAAAGCTGCAAGATTCTACGCCAGTGCTTGAAGATGATGCCGAGCGGACCCGCCATCGCGAAGGTGCCGCGCCGCTTCAAGCCAGCTCCTGGAGAGATCTATGTGCGCATTGAAAGCGCCCGGGGAGACATGGGTTTTTACGTCGTCAGCGATGGCAGCGAATATCCTTACCGGGTTCGTATCCGGACCGGGTCTTATACCGCGATGAGCTTGATCGAGAAGATCAGTCGCGGTCTCATGGTTGCGGACCTGATAGCCCTCATTGCCAGCTTGGATGTAGATGCGCCGGAAATCGACCGGTAACGTGCCATGCAGGCCTTGATCGACCAGTTGATTCAGGAAGGATATTTTTACGGGACACCGCGCCAGGTCGTTTATGCGGTTGCCATGCTCCTGGCTGCGTTTGTCGTTCTCTCCGTCTTCGTCGCTCCGCTGGCTGGAGTTACGAGTTGGTTAGAACGCAGGGTATGGGCGCGGATGCAGTCTCGCGTCGGCCCTAACCGTGTCGGACCGCAAGGAATTCTTCAGTGGCTCGCGGATGGAATTAAGAATCTCCTGAAGGAAGACATTATCCCTTCAACCGCGGATAAATGGCTCTTTTCCCTGGCTCCGTATGTCGTTTTCGTCGGCTTTCTGGCAACGTTCGTCGTTATCCCCTTCGGCGGCGATCTGATCGTCGCGGATCTCAATATCGGTATTCTCTACGTCCTTGCCGTGACGTCGCTGGTTGTAGTCGGAATTCTCATGGCCGGGTGGTCCTCGAACAATAAATGGTCTCTGCTTGGTGGAATGCGCTCGGCAGCGCAGATCGTGAGCTACGAGATCCCTGCGGGATTAGCGGTGCTCAACATCGTGCTTGCAGCCGGAACCCTAAGCATGCAGGGGATCATTAAAAACCAGGGCTGGGCGCCATGGGACTGGTATTTGTTTTATAATCCGTTTACGTTTGCTGCCTTTTTCCTTTATTTTACGGCGGCGCTCGCGGAGGGAAACCGAACCCCTTTTGATATTCCTGAGGCCGAATCCGAGCTCGTGGCCGGATATGTCACAGAATACAGCGGTATGCGCTTTCTGTTTTTCTTTTTTGCCGAATGGGGCAACCTTTATGTAATCGGCGCTGTCGCCACAACTCTTTTTCTGGGCGGCTGGCAAATCCCCGCAATCCCTTTTGTCGAAAATATTCTCCCGTTGAAGGCGGCGCTTCAGTTTATTGTTTTCTTCCTGAAAGCCTATCTTTGGGTCTTTGTCGCCATGTGGGTCCGAGCCACCTTGCCGCGCGTTCGTGTCGACCAGCTCATGTCGCTGTGCTGGAAATACATGGTTCCTCTCTCGTTTATCTGTCTCTTGGGAACAGCGGTGCTGATGTTGTTTTGGCCGCAGGGCAACCAGCTGGTAAGCATCGGAATGTTTATTGTCGGCCTTGTTATCCTGGCATGGTTTTTTGTGCGGGTGAACTATCAGATTCGGCATTCGCAGCCAGAGCTGTATTTAAAGCCTTATGTCTAAATCTTATGCACGCATTAACGGCATACTTTAAGAACATTTCCGAAACAGTGACCACTATTTTTGAGGGTATGGCGATTACTTTCTCGCATCTCGTGCGCCGTCCTTCGACCATTCAATACCCGGACAGAATCGAAAAACCGGTGCAGGAAACACTGCCCTTGCGCTACCGCGGCATTCTCGAAGTTGACATGGACATTTGCACGGGCTGCCTGGCCTGCGAAAGAGTCTGCCCGATTTCCTGTATCACCATCGGCATTGAGATGAACAAGGAGACCAAGCAGCGCGGCTTCAGCCATTTCGATATCGACATCTGCAAGTGCATGTATTGCGGCTTGTGTGCCGAGATTTGTCCCACCGGCTCGATTCGTCATTCCCAGGAGTTCGAAGGCGCCTGCTATAACCCCGCCGGGTTGGTCCGCCACTTTGTCACGCAACCGGCTCCGTTGTATAAACCCAAAAAGGGTGGGGAGACGGATCCGAAAATGGTTATGAAGGTTGACATCGGCCAAAAATACCTAGATGAATTTGCCACCCCGGAGAAAAGTGGAGGGGCAGGCGCTGAGGAGGGATAGTTGACAGGGCGGGCTTCCTATTTGACCCGCAGCTCTTGATCCCGACGGGATCTTCCTGATAATTCAGCCGGAAAGCCTACGGCTTTTCGACTTCCACGTAGCGAGCATACGCATGGAATTGGGCACGATCATTTTTTACGTGATCGCCGCTGTGGTTATCGGTTCGGCTGCCATGGTGGCTTTTTCACGCAATATCATCTACTCGGCGTTTTCTCTTTTGGGCACGTTCGCCGGTGTGGCCGGGCTGTACGTGTTTCTGGGTGCCGATTTCGTCGCTGGCGTGCAATTACTGATCTACGTCGGCGGCATCTTGATTATCATTCTCTTTGCCGTGATGCTGACCCATCGCATCACCGACGTGGAAATAACCAACCGGGCTGTCGGCAGAATTCCTGCCCTAATAGTGATCGCGTTTCTCATTTTCCTGCTGGTGCAAACGATTCGGGAGACTTCGTGGCTTAAAGCGAAGGAAACCTCATACACACCAACGACCGCCACGATCGGCGATTCATTTCTCGAAAACTATCTTTTGCCCTTTGAACTCGCGTCCGTGGTTTTGCTCGTTGCCCTCATTGGCGCCGCAACCATCTCACGCAAGGAAACCAAAGAATAATGGGGGAGCGCCTGTGACGATTGGCTTGGAACACTACTTGGTCGTAGGCGCCATTCTTTTTTCCTTGGGACTCTACACCGTTCTGACGCGCCGCAATGCGATTAGCGTGCTTATGGGTGTAGAGCTCGTCCTGAACTCGGCCAATATCAACTATGTAGCCTTCTCCCACTACACGAGCGCCAACGTGGAGGGTCAAATCT
>JBOHVR010000747.1:0-9167 GCA_050735755.1 Binatia bacterium | reverse complement strand
CGTGCAGGATGCGGAGCAACTTTCCGAGAAAAAGATCGGCTGGTCTCACGGAACATTGCCGACGACCGATGGCAGCACAATCTTTCTGCCGGCGTTGATTAATAAGTTCGCCACAACAGCGCGGAATTTTGCGCTGCTCAAAGTCATGGCAACCTATCAGGCGGCGCTCATTGAATTTGGCAGCTTCCATTTCGAATTTCATCGCCCCTCCACCAAGTTTCGCGACCTGCGCCAACGATGGCCGGAGATTTCGACCCGCAACGGGGAAGCGGCCGCTGCCACGGCAACCGCTACTGACATAAGCCGCTTTTTTAGACTATTTTCTGATAGACGGCTGGCGCTGGATATTTTCACGGTTCTGGAGAGCGTCCGTGTCGAAGCGGCGGTGATGCGCGAGTATCGCGGCATCGCGTCCGCGTATCGAGACATTCGGGCTTCCGCTCTGAAGTCACGACCCGATATCAGGTTATTACCGGCGCGCGAGGCGTTGATCGAGTTCATGATCCGCCTCAGCCTTGGCCAGACGAGAGGGCTCAAAGTTCCATCCAAGCACGCAGACGTCGCTTGCAAATTAGGCGGCGCTCTGAGGCGTGTTGCTGACGGCGATGCGATCGTGGAGGACACGGCTGAGGCCACCTTGCGGGTCTACGCTTTGCTCAGCAGTATCCCCAACGAAAAAATCGCGCCCGACCTGTTCGTAGAGCTAAAGGAGAAAGACATCCCAGCAACCTGGGATGAGGAAATGGATCTCGAGCAAATTGCGCGGGAGCTGCAAGTCGCGGACAGAGGACAAGCCGTAAGACCTTACGGTTCCCCCCTAAAAGTAGATTACCGAGGTGATTTCATGCCGGAGCTGGGGCAGCTCTGGTCGCAGTTTCAACTCGGCGCATCCCAGGACATCTCTCCAAATTCGCCAGTTGCACCGACCAAGGAACAAATTGCGGAACTGGTCCGCAGCGCGCCGGAGCTCCAACGAGAAGAACCGGACGGCAATGGCGGCGACCAGGCATATGCCGAAGATTTGCTGGCCAATCTCATGACCGAGCTTGCCAAACGCAATCCAGGAAACGAGGAATTCCGGCAGGGCTTCATGCAGCCCGATGACGATGATGGCCGCTCGCTGGTAACGACCGGTCCGGATACATTCGTGTACGACGAGTGGGACTTCCATGCGGGTAAGTACAGGTCCCATTGGTGTCTCGTCCACGAGAAACCCATGAGCTACGGCGACGCAATGTTTTACTTCCAGACCCTCGCGGATCATAGCCAATTGGCAGAGCAGATCCGCAACGAATTCGAACTGATTGCGCCCGAGATGTATCGCAGAGCGAAACGGCTGCCAGACGGTGAAGAGCACGACTTAGACGCGTTTATCGAAGCCGTCACGGACCTTCGCGCCGGCGTCACCCCGTCGGAAAAGCTCTTTTGGCGCCGGAACAAGACCGAGCGCAGTGTCGCCGCCGCCTTCCTGATTGACATGAGCGCTTCGACGGCGGAGCCCATTGACGAGGAAGACCGGCCACAGCAATGGAGGCCGCGTAATGATCTGGCACCGTCTAACTCGCTCTCGGCTTCGCGCAGTGGTTCCATATGGCCTCCGTACAAGCGCATTATCGATGTTGAAAAGGAAAGTATTGTTCTCCTTGTTAATGCCTTGCAGCTTTTAGGAGACCAGTACGGCATCTACGGCTTCTCCGGCTTCGGCCGCGACAATGTCGAGTTTTATCTGATCAAGGACATCGACGAAGAGTTCACCCCGGATGTGGCGAAGCGCATCGATCGCATTACGCCGCAGCACGCCACGCGGATGGGTCCGGCAATCCGCCATGCCAAGTCGAAACTCAGCCGTCAGGACACGAAGTCCAAGCTTTTGTTTCTGATCAGCGATGGGAGGCCCCAGGACCGCGGATACTCACGCGATGGCATCGAGAAAGAATATGCGGTTCAAGACACGCGCATGGCTTTGTTGGAGGCGCGGCAGGAAGGTATAACCCCCTTCTGCTTGACTGTTGACAAATCCGGCCACGACTACTTGCACACGATGATGGATCATTTCAATTACGAGGTCTTACACAACGTCTCGCTGTTGCCACGCCGCCTGCCCCAGCTGTATAAGACGTTGACGAGCTAGACGCGAGCCTATTTGTGTGGGAAAAGGTAAACGAGAACTGAACGCGTCAAGTTCTCGCCTGAGAGTGATACATAAAATTGCGGGACGAAAACATCGGAGGGACACACAATGAGTAATCCAGGTCTGCTTCAGAACGAAAATGTGGCTGCGCTGGATCGGCGCATGGCCGAGAACTTTCTCACTGGCCACTGGCAAATGGGCGGGGAGCGGGAGGAGGAGCCCAAGCCTTGGTTGTGGCGTTGGTCGGTGATTTATTCCTGCCTGAAAGAGGCGGGTGAGGTAGTCCCTTTAGGGAAAGTGGACGATCCTAACAACCGCCGCACTGTGCAGTTACGCAATCCAGCGCTGTCGCGAGGCGCGAGCCGCACGTTAGGAATGTCGGTTCAGTTGGTGAATCCCGGAGAAACCGCTGAATGCCATCGCCACACCAACGCGGCACTTCGTTTCGTGCTGGAGTCGAAGGGCATGTATACCACGGTGGAAGGAGAGCGGCTGCTGATGGAACCGGGCGATTTGCTGTTGACACCCAATTGGACGTGGCATGATCACGCTAACTTTACGGATGCTCCAGCCATTTGGTTGGACGTTCTTGATGGCCGGCTGACAAGATACCTCGGCGCCGCCTTCCATGAGGTTTACTCAGAGGGAAGAACCCAGCCCGTTACCAAACCGGATGGATACAGCAAGCAGCGTCTTGGGTCGATAAGACCCCGAACCGCGATTCACGGTACCCAAGCTTTTCCTTTTGCCTACAAATGGGCTGAGACAAAGCGCGCGCTGGAAAAGCTCGCCGAGGCGGGCGACGCGAGTCCTAATGATGGGATTCTTTTGGAGTATACCAATCCTGTCACAGGCGGACCCACGATGCCGACCATTGGATGTTGGATACAGATGCTGCGACCCGGAGAAGAGACACGCAAGCATCGCCACACGGGTAATAACATTTATCATGTCGTGCAGGGAGAAGGAGTGACCTTGGCTGGCAAACGCGACATGGAAAGGCTCGAATGGGGAGAGCGGGACTGCTTTTTCGTGCCCTCATGGTGTTGGCACCAGTTTCGTAATACTTCCAGCGCGAAGCCCGCGATTATCTTCTCGGTCACGGATCGCCCGGTATTGGAATCATTGGGTCTATACCGGGAGGAAAATACCTAGAATGGGAATGAGCACCGGGCATTAATCTTTGCGCCCGCCGATTGCCTTTTTCATAAGTGAAACGCAAGCGAAGCGATTGTCCCACAAATGCGCCATAATGAACCGATTTCCGGGTAAAATACCCCCCGTTTTGACGTTTTTTGAACGGTGGCATATCTTTTGCGGCACCTCCAGCACAAGGGATTCTTTAATGCCAGAAAAAATATTGTTAGCTGATGACGACCGGGTCACGCTCGGCAATCTTTGTCAGTTCCTAGATGAGGAAGGCTATGAAGTAAAGTGTGCAACCAACGGGCTCCAAGCCCTAAAACTGCTGGAAGAGGAGAGATTTGATCTTGTTTTATCGGACATTTTCATGCCTGAAATGAACGGGTATGAATTGTTGGATCAAATGCGCGGTAGGTTCGCACGCACTCCGATGATTCTAATGACGGGTGATTTTACTCTGAGACCACCGAGGGTGTTCGGTGAGGCGGACGGTTACCTTTTGAAGCCGCTTGATTTCGAAAACTTAATGCACACGATTAGAGCTGTGCTTAAGGAAACGCAACCTCGTCTGCGATTTAAAAAGCGGTCTAGATCTGCGGAGCCGCATAGACCGGTTCGGAAAAAATCAAAGAATACCTCGCCCCCGGCCCGGCATTAGCGCGCATTATGGCAACTAGCTGTCGCAAGAAAAAGGGGACCCAAACCTGGCATTTCTGCAGCAATTGCTCGCACTGGCCTACCTCGGACTACGAGGAGCGATTCGCCGCCCCAATGAACGGCCAGCTTTGCAACGAGTGTCTGGCAAAGATGCGCGAAGCGAACTGCAGCTAAGTGTTCTGCGCTGATACCGTTTCAAATTTAAACGTCGCTTGATCTCCGACAAAGTAGAGCACTCGTAGGGAAGCCGCATATTCCACACCCCTCCTCCGAGCAAATTCATCAAAGCACTGCAGGCAAACGACGTTGTTTCGATAGCGGGCCGGGACGACTCTCTTCCATAAATCATCCGGAACGTGAAAATTGAATTTGTCTGCACAGACACAGACCTTACACGTCTGTCGCTTCAAGTTTTCCACGGATCACCTCTATAAATACAAGTGCTATCGCCTGATCACGCCGAACCGCCCAAAGAAGATGGAGCAAGCGCCATACCAAAATCAAAACTCGTTGAAATCAATGTTGTTTCGCGAAGATCTCGAAAAAACGATCGCTCAATAGTTTTCAAGTCTGGGACAACCCATACGGCAATGAGCCCTTTGTAAATGTGACCGAAGAGGAACGCTACAAGATGCGCGCGGGAAACACGATACGCTTCTTTCACCTCGACGCGGCCGCTGACCTTGGCGCCAAGCGGCGAGTCACAGCAAAAGCGGCACGCTAAGTCAGGTAGTTTCTAGTTTCCGGTCTCAGGTTTAGGGTTCAAACGGCAGTGCGTTTACTTCGATGTAACATCCTCTTGTAAAGCCTGCAGAGCTCGCAGCACCAAACTGCGCCTGAACTCTTTTTCTTTGTCTGGAGACAGTTCCGGATTTCCGGTCGGGCTCACGATGCCGCCGGAAGCGACGGCGCGAAGCGAGCCGACTTCTTTCGCCACGGGTATCATCGTGCATATCTGCGCTACCGGAATCTGTAGTCGCTCAATCTCCTTGCTGATCACTGCGCCGCAGCGGGTGCTGGACCCTCACGTCGAGGTAAGAATGACGCCAGTGACTCCCGCGGCTTTCAATCGCGCGGCGATTCCTAGGCCGATTTCCGTGGCGTTCTCGACCGCGGCATGGGCCCCGCCGGTCGCGTGAACGACTTCGTGGAGCTTGCCAAAGACTTTCTCTCGCTCCAGGTCCCGCATCACGTCCAGCGGGACTACGCGATGAGGATCCCGGTTCGCGCACGTCGTATCGTAACCTGAGTGGACAACGTCGAACTCATCAGGCTCGAGTCGATTCAACCCGGCAATGGGAATAGTCGTGAAGCGAGTCGGGCGGCCCGGCTCCATCCTTTCCGGATTGCCCTCCGGAACCAACCCGCCGTCCGTCACCAGCGCGATCACTGCTGAAGACAAATCCCGCAGCGCTGCTGCCGTCTTACCGGGCGAAAATTTGGGGGCGGCAATCTCCGACTCGATGGCTTCACCGCGAATCTTTGCCAAAAGCATGTCGACCGCGCGCCCGGCAGGCGGCTTGGCGGCAAACTCATTATGTTTGATTCCTCTGGGTAAATAATCTTCGGCGGCGGGCTTTCCTAACGGAACGCCCCGCGCCAGCTTCAGCCCTAACTCCGCCATGCGCTGAAGAACCGGCGCCATTTGCGCAACCGAAGCGCCCGAGCTGACAATATACACGCTCTTTTGATAAAGGCTGGCCCCAGCGTTCTGGTCGCTCATGCCGGCGACGGCAGCAATCCCCAATCGCTCTTGAGCCGCCTGGCAAATCGCGCCGCAAGCCACGCCGTAGCGTCCGCCGTCAAAAGCAGGTCCGGCAATGAGAAGGCCGGGTTTGTAGCAAGCGATGTGGCGCAGCAACTCTTCCGTGGCTTCCTGCGGGTGTTCCGCGAAATAGTTGTCGCCGCAAAACAGAGTCGCGATCACTTCTCCCCGTTCACCCATCGCCTGTTGGAGAGCGCGGGCAGGACCTACCGGACCGTCCTTAACTCCGGGGCCGATCCCGCCCTTTTCTTCGCCGCCGATTTGCGCAAAAAACTGGTTCAGATAATGAATCACGCGAATCTTTTCGTCCACGACCTTTTCTCCTTAACTCGTATAGGTAGTAAGTCGCGATGCTCCCACCTGGCTGATGGCGCCGACAATGTCACCTACCCAAATCCTTAACTCCCCTTGGGCCGGTATACGAGGCACATCGGGATTGGTGTTGTCTGGATTTGAGTTATCCAGAGCCACGGTATCGCCGCCGATGACCCGATCGACTGCCGGCAAGGTAATCGCATCCCGCGTCAGACCCGGCGTTACCAGAGCGTTGACGTTGGGCGGGACAAAAGTGATACCGGTATCCGGATATCGTTCCATAATGATGAGCGTCGCCTTCATGCCCATTGCTTCGCAGCGCTCATAAAGCATCATGAGGTCGGTGTCCACAGCGCCGCCGCCGATTTTTGTGGCAATCACTCCGTCTGCGCCCAACGTCTCTTTTGCCAGGCGCGCGGCGAGATGCGCGTTGCGCTCTTTCTCTCCAATCGTGACCGGCGCTGTCGTCACGACGACTCCCGCAAACCAGAGGTCGCGCCGGTGGCGCTGATATAGCTCCTGGATCACCGGATGGTTCTGGGCAAAATAAGTAAACGCGGAGTAAGAGAACATCAACGCGCCATCCAGAATTTCATTGGGGTGAACAACCGTCGGCATAAACCCCTGAACATTACTGCCGTAGAAGACCGTCTCTTTCTGATGTGTCGGGTGCTGGTGGGAGTGGATGGGAAAGATATAAGCGATGCGCGGCAATTCCTTCGGCCCGTGGTTAAAAGCCGCCGGCGGCAGCTCGAAGGCCTGCGTCTCATGCGGCACCATGTCCGTCGCGGCCGCCGCTAGGTAGGCTGCCGTTCGCAGCCCCGCTTTCTTCACCGCCAGCCGCACCTCCTCACGGTCGGCCCTCCGGATCGGATGCGGGAGCAGCACGACATTGTGCATCGCGCCAAACGGCGAATAAGCCGTGGCCGGCCCGCTCATATCGATGATGCTGCGAGCGCGGGCTTCGCCTTCGCTGGTTTCCACCACCAATATATTTTTTAGCGCGCAGGTCTGCCCGGCGCCGACGAGACCGAACGGATCGAGAGCCCCCGGAAAGTTGGGGCCATCCAACTTGTAGCGGGGCTCCAGGACATCGAGCACGCGGATAATCCGGCAGGACTCGCCCGGATGAGCAAGTTCAATATCCACGCGGTCAAAGAGCGGATCTTGGCTCAGAAGACAGGTGATCTCTTCGCGATCAATGAACAAGACATCGTCTTCAATGAACGTGCGCGAGCCAAAGCGAACGTCTTTAATGTAAACCAGTCCCAAATCCAGACGCATGGTTGTGTTCTGCTACCTGGAGATTTCACAGATGTCGATAAAGACACCGTCAGGATCGGAGAATTGATGCTGTCCATAGCGGCAGCCCGCGACGAGACTGAGGCGGCGCTCACCTTCTTCCGGCGAGCTGAGCGTTCGCTCGCGCATCTCGGGGTCGGCCACGCGCAAAGCGGCCAAGTCTTTTTTGACCGCCTCTACGCTTTCCACCTTGTAGCCGATATGCTCGATTCCCGGCCCGTCGATTCCGGCGCCGGCATAGTCGGTCATCCGCCACGGAGCTATGACCAGCGTCACCTTGCCGTCGGTGAGATAGAAGTTGGGGTCTTCCAACGCTTTTTCCTCTTCCTTTAAGTCGAATAAATCCCGGTAGAAGGACGCAATGGCCGTCGGATTCATGACGCGCAGCTTGATATGATGGACGTGTCTTGCCTGCTCGCGAGCCGTCTCGACGTAAACGTCTCTGCGGTTCTCCATGCCTTCCTGGGTCAGATCGAAGTAATTTCCTTCGGGATCGTGAGCCCCGAAGGTCGCGAAGGGCCTGTTGGTAGGCCGCTTCAGGACGGCGACAGCCGGATATTTCTGTTTGATGCGCGCGCACGCCTGTTCGACATCGTCAACGTCGACGCCGAAGTGGTGGAGCCCGGGCACGTAACCCGGCTTCCTTCCGATCACGGTCATGCCGACATAGCCGTCGGTGATGCTCAAAGCAAAATTTGTTTTGACCGCCTTCTCTTCCTCGGCGCAACCCGGCTTTGATCTTTTCATGCCGAGAATCGATTCGTAGAAACGCGTTTCGCGCACGAAACTTTCGCTTACGATCGCAAGGTGCTGGATTCTCGTTAACATGGGATTTACCGCTCCGTTGGGCCGAGTCGCGATCTAAAGGCCGAGCAGTTTTTCTGCATTTTCGCCCATGATTTTTTTCTTCGCCGCGGCGCTGATCTCTACATTGTCGAGGATGGCTTTGGTCGCGCCCGGAAAAGTTGAATCCCAATGAGGGTAGTCCGAAGCAAAGACAATCCTGTCTTCACCTAGCGTCTGAATCGTCGCTCTGAGATTAGTCTCGTCCGGCTCGCAAGAGATATAGCACTGGCGCCGGAAATAGTCGCTGGGTGTCATCTTGAGCCAGGGCACCTGAAAAGGCAGGATTTGGTGGTGCTCGTCCATACGCCAAAGCCAATAGGGCAACCAGCCGGCGCCCGACTCGAGAAACGCCACTTTCAATTGCGGAAATTTTTCCAACACGCCTTTGCAGATCAGGCTCAGGCACGCCAGCATCTGCTCGAAAGGATGGGAGACGGTGTGCGTGAAAAACCACTGGCCGGGAAATCGATCTGCGCCCGCCGTGGGAAGATAAGCGCCCGAGCCTTCATGGACCATGAGGGGAATTCCCAAGTCCTGAACCGTCGCGTAGAACGGATCATAATAAGAATCGTCCAGGGTCCGCCCTTTAACCGGGTTCGGCCGAACGAAGACGCCTTTGAAGCCGAGCTCTCGTACGACGCGCCGCGTTTCCTCGACCGCGGCGTTGATGTCTTGAACGGGAATAACTCCGACGCCGAGAAGGCGGTTCGGATCGGCGCGGCAATAATCAAAAAGCCAGTTGTTGTACGCGCGGCAGAGAGCCGCTGCGTAAGACTCCTCTTCAACAGATGGAAGATAGAGTCCCGCCGACGGAAACAGTACGCCGCGCTCAATGCTCTCCAGATCCATGTCTCGGAGCCGGCCCTTGGGGTCCATCGCGCGCTCTCTGTGCGGATTAGCGGGAGAGTGGTCATGCTTGACCTCAAATGGAGTTTCCTCCGGCTTGCGGTGGTGGCGGTTGCCTTCAAGGAGAAACAGCAGTTGCCCATTCGGGACCCTCTGTACCTT
>JBOHVR010000746.1:0-4683 GCA_050735755.1 Binatia bacterium | reverse complement strand
GCCCAACAGTGGGCGAATCAGTCCTCCTCGATCCGAGAGGTTTGATATGGATCGCCGGCGACCTGGAAAAGTGGTCACCCGCGCTTAGTATGGTTGGACGACCCGCTAGAGGGATCCAGATTTAGCTCGCGTAATGTCCCTTTGATGCGCAGGGCCTTAATGCTAAGTAGGCCCGACAGGGCGAAAACTTTTGGAAGATAGGATTTGATCCGGGGAACGGCCGCCTTAAGCTTGTCGGTGTCCAACGCATCGATCGTGAGCTGAAGGTCAACGGGTATGTCCAACAAATGCATTCTGGCACCGAGCGGGCCTACATATGCCTGCAGTTTCAGATTCGGTCTATCGGTTAGCAAGGCTGCCGAGAGCTCGACCAAAAACGGCTGTCCGGGCATAAACTCTTTGCAGTTAAAATTCACGTGGTTCAGAGGCAAATCGACGTGGTCCTTTTTATCGGCAAAGCGCAGTTTGCCCTCATTGATTTGCAGCAGCGAAACTAGGGCCAATGGAGATCTCGCGATCGCTGAAATTAACGTAGGCTCTTCCAACCTCCGTTGAACGCTCTCATATTCTCGTTCGTCTGCGACGCGGATAGTGGAGAAATTAAACACCCCTTTCTCGTCGCGGATAATAGCTATCTCTGGATCATGAAGCGTTAGACGCTCGATTCGCAGCTCCCTTTTAAGCAGCGGCAGAAACTTTAGGTTGACCTGAAGTTCGGCCGCGCGGAGAAAGGTCTCCGGGGAGAAGGCGGGATCATCGCTCATGGTAAAGCCCTCGATGCGAAGCTCGATGCCATTCCACAGCCTAATACGGACCCTCTCCGCAGATAGCTTGCGTCCCAGGGTTTGCCCGGCTTGAGCGAGAAAGTAATCTTTGTTGTACGCTATGATCTTATTCAGATTGAACAGGATCAGCGCAGACAGCGCAAAAACTATGATCAGGACAATCCCGATCCGTGATATCTTGCGCGCGTGCGCCTTGATCACGGCGGGACGCTCGACCCAAAGACGGCGGATGTCATTCGGTGACGGCCAACTGCGGGCGCCGGATGGTCACTGCAGAGGTTTAATCGTGATTTTGTCGTGAGAGAAATAGAGAAGAGATTTCTTCCCGTTAATCGACGTTTCCAGAACCACCTCTCTATTCCACAGCTCGTAGAGATGCTTGAGGGTCCTTTCCGCATACTCTAGGTGCAGATCCCTGCCGTCATGATAGTGTTTCAGCAACAGGCTGCGGTTGTGGTTGTAATCGGCATCTTCAACCTTGATTACGGGGATGGTGCCCATACCAACGTTTCTAATGAGATTCTCCTTAATATCTTTCCAGTTGTCAGAATCGGCGACCCGACTGATGATTTTCTCGTTACCCCGGTTCCGATATTCGACTAGATTAAGCTCGCGTGCCAACTCCTCGGTGAGGTAGCGGCGCAGAAAAGAGGCGTCCCTTTCGACTTCGCGGACTTCAAAGATTTTCGCCTGCCCTTTTTTGGGGCGCGGCCCGTAATCGCGAATTTCCTCCGGAGTCGGCTGGTCCCAGCGCTTTTCAATGTCTTCCCACAGCTTATAGCCCAGATGGTACGGATTAATGCTCCCTGGAGTCGGACTGAGAACCTGATTGTGACGCACCATAAATTCCAGCTTCATCCCTTGGGGTAGATCGAGCGCCTCTAAGATCCTCCTGTGCCATAGACTGGCCCATCCCTCGTTCATGATCTTGGTTTCGATTTGCGGAATGAAGTACTGCGCGGTTTCGTGCGCGATCGTCAGTAAATCCTTTTCCCAGTCGCTGAAGTGTGGATTATGATCTCGAATAAAAAGCAACAGGTCCTCATCAGCGTATAACGGAACCTTGTGCAGGTCTGGCATTGAATAGTCCGGAGCGCGATGAATTCGATGAAACGGATCGGGCGTGGGAGACGCCTCCTCGAGCCGGCGCCGCCGTTCCTCGTCGGGCTTTTCTTTGCGTATGGCGAGATTCCGCCGGCACTGGAGCGATACAGCATGGGCGGCGTCGAGAATACGCTCGACCTTTTCCATGCCTATGCTCGGGTCTTCCACATATTGGCGCACACGGTCCGCGTGGGCCTTAAACGTTTCTACGGTATACTCCGGGCGCGTTGCCTTGAAGGTAAAGTTGTTTTTAAAAAAATCGTTATGCCCGTAAACGTGAGCCATCGTGAGAATTTGCAGGAGCAGGCTATTATCACGCATGAGGTAGGCAACGGACGGGCTGGAATTGATGACCATCTCGTAAGGAAGGCCGGAGACGCCGTAGTCATAGAGGGTTTTTAATCTTTCGTAACTTTTGCCATACGACCAATGGGGATAATGAGACGGCATGCCGGAGTACGCCATGTACGCCAGCATCTGCTCGTGATCGCAGACCTCAAATTCTTGCGGGAAGAGCTCGAGGCCGAAGCTCTGGACCACCGCAAGGATACGTTGGTTCCACTCTTCCAGTTCTTCGACGCTATAGGACAAGGCCATCGCTCAAGCGTTTTCCTCGCGCGCCCGATCCTTGCTGAGGAAGGCTTTGAGGGAAGGCCAAACGTCTTCCTTGCGTTGGATCTGCACGGTCTGGAAGTTGTCCATGGCAATTTGTGTAAAAAACTGGATCATGCTGCTGCCATAATAGCCGGCCCCCAGGGGTTTGATCTCGCCGTAGCCGAAAAGATTCGCGACTTCGGCGATCTGTTGCGCCGCCCGCAGAGCGGCCTGATTGTCGGATTCAAAATTGTCTCCGTCCGAACAGTGAAAAACGTAGACGTTCCACAAGGAGGGATGATAGCGCTCTTGGATGATTTCCAGCGCCTTGAGATATCCCGCGGAAATAAAGGTGCCGCCGGACTCGCCCTTGTGAAAAAATTCCTCCTCTGTCACCTCATGAGCCTCGGTGTGATGCGCGACGAACACGATCTCCACGTTCTGATAGCGCGTGCAAAGAAACTGATACAGGAGAAAAAAGAAACTTCGCGCCAGGTATTTCTTCATGCTGTCCATCGAGCCTGAGGTGTCCATGATGCAGATGACAACGGCGTTGGACTCCCGGCGTATCTCCGAGACTGTGTGGTGATATGTAAGATCATCATTGTGAAAAGGGAAACGGTCCGCCTGCGGGCGTTCTTCCTGATCCCGCTGGGTCGCGAGCTTGCGCTTCACCCGCGCGATCGCCGTGCGCCTTTTGTTCAACCGCACCCGGATACCCTTCCGGCGATATCCTTTGCGCCGCAGCTGATCTTCGACTTCAAGCTCACGCAGATGCTTGCGCTCTAGATCCGGTAGCTCCAAATCCTCAAACATAATGTCGATCAATTCTTCCAAGGTGACGTCGGTCTCGTAGTAATCGACACCGGGTTGATCTCCGGCCTGTTGGTTTCCTGGGTCCCCCTGGCCGCGTCCTACAACCTGACCGGGCTGTGAATTTTCACCTCCTTGTCCTACGGTCGGAACGTTTTCTCCGTAGACAAAGCGATATTCCCGGACCCCGCGAATCGGAACCTTGATGATGCGATCGCGGTCTTTTCCAATGATGGGCTCTTCGGCGATGATGTCAGCGATGTTTTGGCGAATCGCCTCACGCACTTTCTGGCGATGACGCAGGCGATCGCCGGCGCTGCGGTCGCTGCGCTCGCCGGCCGACGGATGATAAGGACGAAAGATGCTCTGCATACTGTCAGGACCGAACGGCAGGTTGCTGCCGCTCGGCGTCAGTCTTTCCAGAGGTTGTTGGCGGCGTACTTCAGGACGACATCGACGCAGCTCGGGCAATAACCATTGGCCAAAAGGTTTTTGGCCATGGCATTGTATTTCTCGCTTTGCTCCTCGTCCCGGGTCCTGGACTTGGTGATGATCCGGCTCAAATCTCGCACGGAGGTCATGAGTTTCTTTTCAATCGCTTCCTTGAGGGGTTCGTAGCTACGGTAATCGATTTTCTCGCCGCGCCGGTTTGCCGCCCACAGGTAAGCGATGACTTCCTGGCGGAAGCCTTCCGCGGCCGGACCGATGATCGCGATTTGCTCCTCGATCGATTTCATGAAGCTTTCGTCAGGGGAAAGCTCCTCTTTGGTGTTGCGGTCCTTGACTTTGGTCTTGTTCACGTAGGCTTCGGCATGATCGAGATAGTTTTGGAATAGAGCTTCGGCTTGTTCCTGATACGAGTAGACGAAAGCCCGCGTGATTTCTTTTTCCAAGATCTCCAAATATTCCTTGTGGAGCGTATCCTGGAGAAATTCCAGGTACTGCTTGCGCGTGTCCTCTGGGATATCGGCTTCCTTCACCATGTTGATGAGAGCCTCACGCACATTGATAGGATTGATGCAGTTTCCTGCGGCGTTGTCGGAGAGGGCGTTATCGAGGGCTTTCATAATGAAGCGCGTGGAGATTCCCGATGTTCCCTCCTTCTTGGCGGCATCGCGCAGCTCTTCCACTTCAATCTTTTTGGTGCGGCCCTTCTCGACCACCTCTTCCCCGTTGTAGAGCTTCAGTTTGGTCATCAAGTCGCATTTGTTGGTCGGCTCCAGGCGCGAGAGAATGGCGAACATCGACGCGACCTCCAAGGTGTGGGGTGCCACGTGAGCCTTGAAATCGGAGTGGCGGATGATCTTTTGATAGATTTTTACTTCCTGGGACAGACGCAGGTTGTAGGGAACTTTGATGACGACGATCCGGTCGAGAATGGCCTCAT
>JBOHVR010000745.1:0-6599 GCA_050735755.1 Binatia bacterium | reverse complement strand
CCACACACCCAACAGGCAAATCCTGAGCAAGGTGCTTACGGAAGCAAGAGCGGGCAAACATTTGGTTGACGTGGTCCAAACGCTTTCATTCGGGATGTACACTTTGAGAACCAGGGGAGCCTTGGGGCGCTACATCTCACCGGAAAATCAGTTTTATGGGAAGGATTTCAAGGAAGAAGGTTACTGGACCGCGATGTACACCAACCCGTACGTGGTGGCTTATAACACGAAATTGGTCGCGCGCGAGCGTATTCCCAAAACCTATGAAGATCTTCTCAGGCCTGAGTGGCGGGGGCAGTTGCTGATGGAAGTGAATAAGCCCGATTGGTTTGCCGGCATGCTGCAAATTATGGGGCGAGAAAAAGGGGTGACCTACATGAAAGAGCTAGCGAAACAAAAGATTCCGGTTAGAACCGGGCACACGCTGTTGGCTCAGTTGGTGTCGGCGGGAGAAGCCGCGATCGATATCAACATACCATCGCATATTGTTGAAAATCTGAAGCAGACCGGCGCCCCGATCGACTGGACGGCGCCGGGTCCCGTGCCCGGCATTATGAGTGGCATTGGCATCGCGGCCAACCCGGCGCACCCGTCGGCGGCAAGGCTCGTACTTGATTTCGTGCTGTCGAGGGAGGGACAACTCATGATGCAAGGCTTGGGCAGAATCGTCGCGCGATCGGATCTCATTGGCACATCATCCGGAGCAAAGAAGAATGTAACAGTCATCCCGGTAAAACCCGAGCTAGGAGAGAAGTTGGAAGAATACTCGGGCTTATTGAGAGAGATTTTTGCCAATTAAACCAGCCCGCAGCGGTCGACCCGAGGATTAGATATCCGGTTGACTATCGCGGGTTTCGCACAAGACGACTGATCGGCTCACTCGTGCCGGGTATCAATCGCGGCATTGGCATAAATGCCGATCGCCGTTTTCCAATGCCAGCTCCGACGATAAAGACTTCTTTTTCTGTGCGATAGAGCTTCTCGCGGTGATCGTCGGGCGTTTGCTCCGGACCCTCGGGAAATTCAAAGCCTACGCCATTTGCGCGGAAATCGCGTACCGTGCGCCAAGTATTCTCATAAACGTAGCGGCGCAGATCGGCTTTGGAATATCCGGCTTTTGCCAACTCGGTTCGCTGCTCCTCGTCAAAGACAATGGTTACAGCCACTCCACGGCCGATTGAACCGAAGTGTGTGAGCGATCGCAAAGAATCGATGAGTATGCCAAGGATTGTGTCGACGCCTCCGCGAGGCGATCCAAACTGGTGCGGACCATCGCAAGCAAGGACGGTGACAACGCTGGCATCCTTTTCAAACCCGCGCTCTACGTGGAGCGGCAGCCAGGGACTGTTTTCTTCGTCTTCCCCGATGCAATAGGTGTACTTCCCCGGGTGACCTAAGGTAGCGCGATCCAATTCTCCCGGCAGCGCGCCGCCGACGTTGCGGATCAATAGCCGGATCGCGCGTCCAATCGTGGCGTTCGCGCGCCATCCCGGTCCAAAGACATTGCCCCGGCAGTTGATGCCGATCTCTTGCCGAATTGGGCCGTTGATCACGAGAAGGGGGGCAGTGCCTCTGGTGCTCATGGAGTGACCATGGACATTGAAGAGGGGATCGGTAATTGCTTCTGCGGCGGCGAGGACGACCGGCATGTATTCGGGTTTGCAACCCGCCATGAGCGCGTTCAGCGCCACTTTCTCGACCGTGAGCAATCCTCCTTTGGGCGGCAAGGTCCCCAATATTTCTTGAGGATCTCGCCCGCCACCGCGAACCATCCGCTCTAAGCCGACATGAGTGGGTGGAACTACCGGCAACCCGTCGGTCCAGCCGCGCTCAAAACATTCCTCGATATTGTCCAAAACAGCATCGCCCGTCTGTTCTTGTGCTGCCATTCGCTAATTCCCCTTCAAGAATACTTGATTGAATGCCTCAACATATTGATTGTGCCGGTTGAGGTCATAGGGCCAGTCGATCTTGCCAATTTTTAACCTTTTACCTCTTCTACCTCAGGCTGAACATCGAGCCTGTAGAATCGCGCCCTAAGAATTTGACAAAGTGTTGTTCCTGCTTGGAGGACTAGGGCAACCAAAAGTGCCCGCGCAATTTTCATCATTATCGTGGTGAAGGAGCGTAGCGCGAGTTTATACGTCAGCGCGCTTTGACCAGACGGCTGACGGGTTCAGAAACTCCTGGAGTAGAACGCAGCGCCGGCAAAAAGGCCGAGAACCGGTTCGTCATGTCACCCGCTGCAATGATGTGAATTGAATCTTCTTTTTTGAATGCGTACACGCGCGTTTCATCGCTTACTATCGCAGCGCTGCGGAGGAATTGACTGCCACTCGCGCGAACCTCACCAGCGGATCTCCACGCTTTTTCCGTGATGTACCGGCGAATAGCCTTTTTGGAGTAGCCTGCGGCCGCTAATACTTCGCGATGTTGGTTGCTGAATATGACGACTACCTCCGCTCCGCCGGAGCTGGTGAAATGGGTCAGAAGTCTCAGGCCATCTACAAGGACGTCCAGCACCTGATCAGCCGATCCTTGCGGCAGCCCGAACTGTTTTGGCGCCTCGCTGCCAATCACGGTCACGACACTGTCCTCACGCCTAAAGCCGCGCTCGACGTGCAGCGGTTCCCACGGGCTATGCTCTTCGTCTTCGCCAATGCAGTACGAATATTTTCCCGGATGCCCCAACGTCGCCCGGTCCAACTCGCCCGGGAGAGCGCCTCCCACGTTACGCATTAGCAGCCGGATGGCGCGGCCAATCGTCGCGTTGGCCCGCCAACCGGGGCCGAAGAGATTTCCTCTCGAGTTGATCTCCAATTGATGGCGGATGGGCCCGTTGATGACTATGAACGGCGCGGTGCCCCGCGTGCTGGACGCAACCGCCCGGATGTTAAAGCGCGCGTCGGTGAGAGCTTCCGCCGCGGCAAGCACGACCGGCAGGTACGCGGGCTTGCACCCTGCCATCAGCGCGTTCAAAGCCACATTTTCAACGGTAACGAGTCCTTCCTTCGGTGGTAGAATTCCGACAACGTCATCAGGCTCTCGCCCGGAAGCGCGAATCATCCGCTCCAGGCCCCCGGGAGTGGGCGGGACCACCGGCAATCCATCGGTCCAGCCGCGCTCGAAGCATTCCTCAATGCTGGCTACAACGGCGTCGCCCGTGGACTCTTTTGTTGCCATGCTTCTGGCTCTAGTGCTTGGCAATAGTTAAGGCCCTTTGATCAAAAGTTTTTCAAACTGCTGCAACGCCAAATCAGCACGCTGGCCAAGCCCTTCGAGATCGAGACTCCCGATAGGGTGAGGAACGATCACGAAAGGATAGTCTGGAACGCCGTGAAGCGCGGTTATGGTTTTCGCTCCCGGAAGGAATTCATTCGTGATGAGAGCGACGGCAGGGATCCCCCGTCGCTCAAATTGAAAGCTGTCGAGCAAACTGCCCGGACTACACGACCCTCAATCACCGGTTCCGGTTATGACCACGTCGCATTCACTCGCCATGCTCTCCACCAGACCCGGTGGCGCGCGATGGCCGACAAATTCTTTCTTGCCCCAGACAACCTTTTTGATCGCGTGCCGTTCACAAAGACGCTTTTCTATCAGACCGAACAGAACATCCGCGTTCGGCTTAGCGTTGATGAGTATGCCGAGCACTTTTCCATCGAGAGACTGGGGACGCTTCGCTGGATGGACTTTTTCTATCGCCGTGCCACCTGTCGGGTCCAAAAGAGTCGGCCGATCAGACATGGATACACCTCCTAGGAAGATTTCGTTTCATTCGTTTTTCCGTTTTGCTGCCGGATGAGAGCCTCTAAGACGGGCTGCGGGCTCAATCACGAGGAGCAATTAAAATTCAATTTTACGGCTGACGGGTCCGCGCACCCCTGGCTCCGATCGCGAAGTCGGCATGAAGGCGCCGAAGCGATTACCGGCGCCGGCAGCAACAATATAGATCGCGTCTTCTGATTGAAACAGACCGCAACGCTGGTCGTCGGGCATGTCAGATTCATCTGGCAGGAAGTGACTGCCTGCGGCGCGAATTTCGCCAGCCGTTCGCCATGTGTTCTCGAAAATGAATTTTTTTATGTCCGCCTTCGAATACCCGCCCTCTCCTAAAACGTTGCGTTGCTCTTGATCGAAGACAAGGGTTAAGTCAGCCGCGCCGCCTCTGCCAAACAGAGTAACCGAGCTCAGAAAGTCCGTGAGATAATTCAGGATCGTTCTTGCTCCTCCGCGCGGCAGTCCGAACTGATGGGGTCCGCCACAACTAAATAATGTCACCACGCTCGCATCGCGCGGAAAGCCGCGCTCGACGTGCAGCGGCTCCCAGGGACTATGCTCCTCGTCTTCGGCGATGCAGTAAGAGTATTTTCCTGGATGGCCCAACGTGGCCCGGTCGAGCTCTCCCGGCAGCGCGCCTCCGACATTGCGCATCAACAAACGAATGGTCCGACCGATCGTGGCGTTGGCGCGCCAACCGGGTCCAAAGACGTTGCTTCGGCTGTTTATTCCTAGCTCGTGCCGGATCGGACCATTGACCACCATCAAAGGAGCGCGGCCCCAGGTGCTTATCGCAATCGCGCTGAGGTGAAATGCCGGATCGGCCATAGCCTCGGCCGCAGCTAGCACGACCGGCATGTATTCCGGTTTGCAGCCCGCCATCAGAGCGTTCAGCGCAAGTTTCTCGACAGTAAGAATGCCTGACTTTGGTGGTAAAATCCCAATGACCTCTTGCGGATCTCGCCGAGTACCGCGCAGCATCCGCTCCAAGCCGGCCGGGGTCGGCGGCACTACGGGCAACCCGTCGGTCCAACCGTGTTCAAAACATTCCTCGATCGTTTCTAAAATCACATCACCGGTATGCTCTTGTACAGTCATCGTTTAATCCACTTCTAGGTATGAATAGTCGTAGCGATCAGCTAGTTATGAATAAGCCGGCTAGCCGGCTCTCGATCTCCCGGCTTGGAAAGGTAAGTCGGCAAGAATGCCGAATATCGGCTGCCCGCTCCTGCGGCGATAATGTTGATCGCCTGTATCGAGCGGAAAAGACGCACCCGCTCTTCATCCCTTAGCGGACCGGCGCCCTCCAAGAATTTTTCAAAACCTGCCCGCTTGATTTCTCCGGCTGTTCTCGAAGTGTTTTCGTAAATGTACCGCCGCACGTCCACTTTAGAGTAACCCGCAATTGCTAGTTCAGTTCGCTGCTGTTCATCAAAGATTATGGTTGCGTCCTGACCGTAACTGGTAAAGTGCATCAAGGATCTTAGACCATCGGTAAGCAGATTTAAGACCATCGCCGCCGAACCCTTTGGAACTCCAAACTGAGTAGGGCCGCGGCAACTAAACACTGTGACAACACTGTCCTCGCGCTTAAAGCCGCGCTCGACGTGGAGGGGCTCCCAGGGGCTATTCTCTTCGTCTTCCCCAATACAGTACGTGTACTTGCCCGGATGACCTAAGGTAGCGCGATCCAATTCTCCCGGCAGCGCCCCGCCCACATTACGGATCAATAACCGGATGGCACGGCCAATGGTGGCGTTCGCGCGCCAGCCGGGTCCGAACACGTTACCTCTACTGTTGATACCGATTCTATGTCGAATCGGACCATTTACCACTAAAAGAGGCGCCCACCCTGCGGTACCCATAACTGTGGCATGGATATTGAATAACGGATCACAAAGGGCTTCCACCGCCGCGAGCACCACGGGCATGTATTCCGGTTTGCAGCCCGCCATCAATGCGTTGAGCGCTACTTTCTCGATCGTAATCACGCCGCGCTTGGGCGGCAAAATCCCCACGACTTCTTGAGGATCCCGCGCAGTACCCTTAAGGATCCGCTCCAATCCCGTAGGCGTCGGCGGCACCACCGGAAGCCCATCGCTCCACCCACGCTCAAAACACACTTCAATGCTATCTATAATGAGAGCATCTGCTGGTTCTTGTACGGCCATGCCCTTTCGCCTCGACCTCAGGGAATCTTCGTCAAAATCTTTTCGAATTGAGGTATTGCGAGATCCGCCCTTTGCTCCAATTCTTCAGGACCGAGGCTTCCGAGCGGATGAGGAACAACGACGAAAGAATAATCATTTATTCCTTGTGCCGAAAGTGTTGCCTTCGCGCCCGGGATGAACTCTTCGGTGAGCAGAGCTGCTGCCGGTATGCCCCTGCGCTCAAACTGAATGCTATCGAGCAAACTGCTCGAACTGCACGAACCTCAATCACCTGTTCCGGTTATCGCGAAATCGCACTGCTCGGCAATTTCATCAACGAGACTGGCGGGTGCAGGGCGCGAGACGAGATCCTTTTGGCCCCAGACGACCCTTTTAATCTTGTGTCGTTCGCAAAGTTTTTTTTCTATCAACCCAAACAAGATGTCGGCATTGATTTTCCTGTTGATGAGGATGCCGAGGACCTTGCCCTCTAGCGAACCAAGTCGTTTCGGCAGGTGAAATGCTTCCACCTGCGGTGTGCCTGTGGGATCGAGCAGCCGAAAGCCCGGGTATTGGAACTCTTTAGACATCACTATCTCCTTCTACTGCGAGATTGGAAAGTGTCCTGGTTATGGGGTATTGCTGTTCTAGGTTCTCGCAACATAGAAA
>JBOHVR010000744.1:0-1889 GCA_050735755.1 Binatia bacterium | reverse complement strand
CCTTTGATGACCACGCTTTGCGCGCCCATATCAAAGATTTTTCTCGCGGCGTCTTTGATGGCGTTATCGTTTCTAAGCGCGAGTCCAGTCAGTTCCTCAGCTTCGGGAATATTGGGTGTTACCACCGTGGCCAGAGGAAACAGGCGCGAACGAAGCGCCTGCACGGCGCTCTTACGTAATAGCAGGGCGCCGGATTTGGCGACCATGACCGGATCGACGACTAAATTCTTCAATCGATGCTGGCACGCCTTTGCCGCGACAGTCTCAATGATCGCCGCATTGGCAATCATGCCGGTCTTGAACGCCTGAATCGTCAAATCCTGAGCGACCGCATCGATTTGCGCCGCAACCATGGCTGGAGGCAACTCCAAGATCTTGCTTACTGTTCGGGTATTTTGCGCCGTGATCGCGGTTATCACCGACGCGCCGTAAACCCCGAGGGCGGCGAAGGTCTTGAGATCAGCTTGAACGCCCGCTCCGCCCCCGGAGTCGGAACCGGCGATCGTCAGAGCCATAGGGACTTTTTTCATTGTGAAGAGATTGGCCGGAACCGCAATTCACAAAATACCAGGACTGCCGGATTCACTTCCGCGGGAATGACAACCAAAGACGGCCTCGGAGTCTTCTTTCCGCTTCGGCAGCGCCACATTAGCGTGATTCCGAAGCCGCCGTACCTTGCTGGGACAGGTGAGTTATCGTTGCGGCAATCTCCCGGCTTAGGCTGGCGACATTTTGGCTCATCGCCGCGGCGAAACCGTCGTAATCTTGAGATTTCGTCGGCTGGCTAAAAATGGATTTCTTTCGCGCCAAAACTTCTTTGCCGCTTTTGCCGACGATCGTCCAACGCGCTGTCAGGGAAGCGTCGCCGCCGAGCTCGCCTAGAAACTGGGTCACATCTACCGTGACCTGGTAATCCAAGGGCGCTGGGCTTGTCCACGGAAAGATCGCTACCTGGTCGGTCACGAGCAGAAGAGAAAGGTTCTCAGCCAAGACCCGGACAAAGTTGTCCTGCAGAGGCTCGGCCCAGAGCGCGGAGAAGGCGCGCTGAACTGCGGGACCGGTGTTGCCGGTTACGATTTGCGGGCGATTCGTGTACTGAGGCAGCGTTACGGGGCCCACCCAAATCCCGGGACGACGGCCTCCCGGGGACGGGTAGATTCCTTGTACCGAAAGCGGAGTCAACATGTAAAGACGGGCAGGCAGCTCCCGGCCGCCAAAACCGCAACCACTTAACACGAGTACGGACACCAAGACACAACGGGCGCCGCGCTGGTTTAGTAGCCGCATCACCGGCCGTCGTCCCCTTTCCCGAAGAGCACCGCCTCCGGATGTTGTTCAAGATAGTCGGTGAGGACACGCACGGAACGAGCCGCGTCGGAAAGCTCTCTCAGAGTCTTTAGCGCTTCATAGCGCAGCGGCGAGCCGGCATCAGCAAAGCCTTCCATAGACTCCATCGTTTTTTGCGTCTGTTCCAGGGCTACTTTGGCGGCCGCCGCGGTTTCTTGCAAGCTTTGCGTCAACATTTCGAGCTTTTGATCCGTCGATTCCGCCAGCTTGTTTAAACTTTGCAAGGTTTGGCTGGCGTTGGCGGCGACCGGATCAACCTGCTTTTCCAGCCGTTGCGCGAGCTGCCTCACCTCGACCAAGGTGCTGTTCAAGTTTTGGATCGCGTCCTTCACCTCGGGTGAAGTTACAAGCTTGTTGACGCTCGTGAGCGATTGTTCCACGCCGGTCACAAGCTGTTCAATGGGGAGCTGGGATATCCGATTCAGGGCGCGCATGACCGTTTCGCTTACCTGCTGGAGAACACTAGGAATCGTCGGAATCTCAATGAGTTTAGTATCGGGATCAATGGTTAGTTGCCCCGGCGGAGCTTCTGGGAAGAAGTC
>JBOHVR010000743.1:0-2665 GCA_050735755.1 Binatia bacterium | reverse complement strand
ATTTCAATATGTTTTTCTCTTCCTTCGTGATCTTCGTGTCCTTCGTGGTGGTATACTCCGGATAAAGTACCAACAGCGTGAGACACTGCACTAGGTCGCGATGTCTGGAGCGACGTGAAAGTATGCGGCCTCTTTCCTTGAAACCCGATTTTGCCGACTATTGCCTTTTTACTTTTGAATTTTTACTTGCTCATACCGGCCGGTTCAGTGTTGAGCTTTTTGCTTTATGAAGGCTTCGGCGCGTTTTTTCAACTCTTCGGGGGCCACATCCTCTTTGTGTGTGGCGATCCACCACATATTGCCGGAAGGATCCTTCACGCCGCCGTGCCGATCGCCGTAGAACTGGTCTGCCGGCTCCATGATCGATGTTGCACCGGCTTGCAGCGCGCGTTTGTAAACTGCGTCCGAGTCCGTCACATAGAGGTACATGGAGGCCGGCATCGGTTTCCATTGCTCTGACGCTTCGCCCATCATCAGCATCGAATCGCCGATCTTGACCTCGGCATGCATGATGGTACCGTCCGCCGTGGGCATCCGGAAGGTCTCCTGCGCGTCGAAGGCCTGCTTCAAGAAATCAATTAACCTGGCCGCGCCTTGCACGACCAGATAAGGCGTGACCGCATGATAACCGTCGGGAATCGCTTTGGCTGCCATTTTGTTTCCTCCTTTTCATTCTCCGAATCAACAAGATCCCACTATTCAGCTTAGCGTATATCGTTCAACTGGCAAATATCTTTGAGAAAATTAATATTATGATTCCAAAACTCCTTTAGAGCCCCCTGTTGACCGGCCGTGCTCCCGTTTGAGATCGCAAGCGGCCAGGCTGGCAGCACTGCCTAACCAAGTTTGCTAAATTGACTCGGTCAGGGTAGAATCAAGTCTCGTTTAAGTTGAACCTGATTCTTTATTCAGCAAAGCCCCTGAGCTTTAAAACGAGCCGGGGGCTTTGTTTTTGCACGGGAGGTGCATATGGTCGAGAGGTTAGATGAAATCAGATTAGGGGACGGAACACTGATCCGGCACAAGGTGGCTGGATATGAGGGCAGGATTGACGGCACGACTGCAATAAGAGAGTGCTTCACTGCCGGAGGAGAATCATTGGGCAAGGTCACTGCCAGACAAGCATTTCAATATCGGGTGGCTGTGGTGGGCGAGGCGCTGCGGCGAATTGCCCCGGCCGAGGATTTGGAAATATTGGAAGGTGTGACAACGGTAGTTTGCCCTAATTGCAAAACTTCTTATCAAAGCGAGCCCGGAGCGGTGGGTAAAGCCCGTGGTCGTTGTGACTGCGGTGAATCAATTTGTCCCGTGTGCTTGTGTTGTCAGGGTCCGGGCCAAGATTCCAAGAAACCTGAAGAGTCGGCCTGTTTAAAGCAGCGCAAGCGCCTCGTCAGCAAACTCGCGCGGGAAAAAAGAAAGAAAGCGACTAGATAACCGCTGTGGACGTAATCGCCGGCTGGTTTCTGGTACCGAGCCGATCGCCCGCGGAAATAACTAGCTCGTTTCACCTCGATTGGCAGCATGTCAGCAGATAGGCAGATCTGGTTTAGAACTGTGGAGTGGCTAACCCCGCTTTATAAATAAGCACGGCAGCCCCGACAACGAGTTACCGCCAGTGTAAGCTTTTTCTCTCGCCCTCCGTCCAGGCGTAGCCAATTCGGGCTATTACCGGTCAGAACGTAAAGCCCACAGCAAGCCAAAAAGAACCCAAAATCGTAAGCGTGGATATGGATCGACGGTAAAATTAATGAGAAGAGGTCACAAGGAGCTGACCTTTTTGCTTTTCCCTTTTTAGTTTTTACTTTTTAATTGAACCCCCTCCGCCGTATCTCTGCTTTTCAGTACGGGACTGTACTTCGTTGTTGCTCCCGTTCGCCGGTTCGATCCATAGGCCGCTCCAGCGAGAAAATTCTCTTCAGTCGGCAAATGCAAGTAAACGTTTTTCGCCGGGTCGCGAAACACGTTCATGGGGTCCCTCCCGCTCTCCATGATCCCCACCTGTTCCTGTAACATGAGGCGATAGAGAATGATGCCTTTGTCGGAGCGTCCCAACGATTCCGTGGAGCGATCGACGATGGCTCCCTGAGTAATCCATGCCACAATGTCTTGGCCGCTGTTGTTATCCAGGAACTGCCATTGGGGTTCTCCGCTAGCGGCCAACTGCGGCACCGGGACATCATAGAAGGGAATGTCTTCGGGCTTTTGCGGCTGCTCGCCGTCAGATTTGCGATAGCAACGATACCACCAATGAGCCGTGTGCGTGTCGTCGATCGGAACCCGAATCTGAAATCCGGCGCCTCCCTTTCTACTCACGACTCCCTGCCTCAAGATGTTGGGAAAGACCACCGGGTGGCCGACTTTCCAATCGTCGTCTTCTTCCGTCTCGCCGACCAGCGTGCGCCGCTTGATGATGCCGTACTCGAACCGATCGAAGCCGATCTTGGCGTGGCTCTGGCGCTCGCGCCGGAGATTTCCTTTTCCCATCTGTTCGACCACATGATTGTAGAAGTTCTGATGCAGCCACTCGACATGCACCGGGTCCAACGAATTTTCCATGATCTGCAGCCAGTTGCAGGGAACCACCGCGTACCCAACATCGCGGAGGACGGCTTCCATCGCGTAGAGGTCCCAGCGCGGCAGCAGGGGCTCCGGCTTAGGACCGAGG
>JBOHVR010000742.1:0-5540 GCA_050735755.1 Binatia bacterium | reverse complement strand
GTTCTTGCGTAGGTCCATGTGCGGGGCAGACCGACCCAATAAGGATCAGAAACACCAAATATAGTTCGAAAATGCCAAGTAGAACGCTAGATGGGCTGTCCAAAATTGTCAAGGGGGTCGCGGTGCTAGGTTTGGAGATGGGGGATTTGAGCACAACGTTGGCTTAAAAATTTCGAGGGTGGAGGAGACAGTAAGCCAGACAAATGTCCCTGCAGGCCGCCAATTATGAGCATCAGCCATACTTTTCCCCAAGCATTCAAAGAGAAACGACATTATCGGCGCGACAATTTCGCAGCGCATTTCTGCAATCCAACACCATCCGGCTATGTCCTACGACTGCTACATAGTCAAAAGCCGAGTGGTCCGTTAATATCAGGACACAGTCTGCTGAGCTGAGAACCTCGGGAGTCGTTGGGGTGGAAATCAATTTCTTGCCGCCTAACTCAATCGCAAGCACGTGCGGGTCCGAATAGGAGACAATGGCTCCTTTTCCTTGGAGTCCCTTGACAACTTCTAAGGACGGAGATTCACGGATATCACTGGTGTCCCGTTTATACGAGATTCCGAGCGCCAAAATATGAGAACCGTTTAGGCTTTTCCTGTTCTTGTTTAAGGCATCGGCAATCCGACTGATGATAAAAGCTGGCATTTGGCTGTTGATAAAGCTGGCGAGCTCAATGAGCCGGGGCTCAAAACCCGTCATTCTGGCTCTCCAGATTAGGTAATGTGGATCAACGGGAATACAGTGTCCTCCCAATCCTGGTCCAGGATAGAACGGCATGAAGCCGAAGGGTTTCGTTTTTGCTGCCTCAATGACTTCCCAGACGTTAATCCCAAAGTTGTGGCAGGCAACCGCCATCTCGTTGGCAAGGGCAATATTGACGCTCCGAAAAGTATTTTCCAGGAGTTTAACCATCTCTGCGGATTCCGCGGAAGACACGGGCACAATGGCTTGTACAAATTGTTGATAAAACTGAGATGCCAGCTCAGTGCAACGCGGAGTGATACCACCGATCACCTTTGGAATATTGGCGGTATTGTAATTCGGGTTTCCAGGATCGACCCGTTCCGGCGAAAAAACAAGAAAAAAATCGGTGCCGACTTTTAGCCCGGATCGCTCTAATATCGGCAACACGACCTCGCGTGTTGTGCCCGGATAAGTGGTGCTTTCGAGGATGATGAGTTGATCGGTCCTCAAGTGATTATGCACCGCTTCAGCAGCCGCTATGACGTAAGACAACTCAGGGTCCTTAGTTTTTCTCAGCGGGGTTGGAACTGAAATGGTAATAGCGTCCAGATTTTCAACAACGGCCAGCGACTGGGTGGCTCGCAAGACGCCTTTAAGCACTAACGAAAGAAGCGTTTCATTCGGAACATCCGACACGTACTAAATCACCGCATTGATTGACTCTACTTTTGTACTGTCGATGTCAATGCCAGTAACCTCAAAGCCTGCGCTGGCCATCTCAACAGCTAATGGAACTCCCACGTATCCCAGCCCAATCACACCCACCTTAGCAGAGCGGTCATTGATTTTTCTTTCCAGTTCGAATCCGGGTTTTTTCGGATCTGTTGCTGGGAAAATCTCGTCGATCGTTTGCATATGGGAATGTCTCCGGTCAAAATGGGCCAAATGCTGATTCAATCAAGATGAAGCCTTGAGTGCACGCGCCTCTTAAGCGAAAGCCTCTGCGCCTCGTCAAAGCTGAGGGGGGATCAGGGAGTCAACGACCGTATTCGACAGTCCAGTCAAGTTCGGCAGGCGGGTTGCGCCGCTCTTCTCCCGTCGCAATTGCTCTTATCCTAAAATGGTTCGACAAGACTACTCCGTACTCTCCGTCATTAAGGGGTATGATTTGACGCGTGTAGGCGGGGAAAGCTTTGGCGTCAGATCCCACATAGTTTGTTCCTGAATCGATTCCCAGCATGAGAGGGCGTTTATGGCTGGCGCAAAAAATTGTTTCAGGCTCGTCTCTTGAAATCATGGCAATTGCAAAGATTCCTTCTAAGCAGTGCAACACCCGCACAAAGGCATCCTCTACGGAGACTCCAGGTTGATAAGCTTCTTCCATAAGGTGACCAATAACTTCACTATCGGTTTCGGAAAAAAAGAAGTGCTTGCCTAGACCCTGCAGTTTTATTTTGCGTTCTTCGTGATTGAAGATGATGCCGTTATGGACCACCGCAAAATTTTGATCGCAGCTGAGGTGAGGATGCGCATTATTCTGCGATACGCCTCCATGGGTGGCCCGCCGTGTGTGTGCAATGCCCACTTGCCCCTGTGCTGATGTGAAATTCCATCTTTCCGCGACGTCCTCCAGGCGCCCTACATCTTTGCGTACGTCTATGCCAATCTCGTTAACTGTCGCCAGCCCACACGAATCATAGTCTCGATATTGGAGCCGGCCTAAACTTTCCATCAAGAGAGGAGCGATGTCTCCGTTACCAACAACGCCAACGATGCCACACATAAGTGCTCCGTTCTAATCCCCTTCGGGTAACGACGACTGGAAATTCGGTGAAAGACGTGCCGGTGCGGCGTGTAGGTTTAGCATAAGGTGCCGTGTTCCAACGTCAGTTCTGTCAAAACACGGACATTCCTGACAAGAATATTCGGCGGTAAAGTGTTTCACCAACGGGACGTGTAGAAAAAAGTAATTTCCCAGCACGTCAACGAATACTGAGAAACGTTCAACATTGTTGGCATGTTCATTGCGCTACCAACGAACAGAATTACGTCTGAGGCCCTCTCCGATAAAGGCAAACCAGTCGCGAGGCTGGGACGCAAAGCTACGGGTCAGGCTAACAACCTGAGAGCCGGGTTACCGAAGAGAGGTGGTAGAGACCTTCCGGTTGATGGGGTCTCGGGCTGGAGGAAAAATCCATGCTCAAGATCCCATTTTTGTTCGGGCGCACTTCCCGTCGCGTCTTGTCCTTTCTGGGCGAGCTCTGTCACATCCCGACACATTTCGCCGCCGTTTTCCTCGCAGTGGTGATTATTCTGATGGGCACCGGCAGTTTGGCGGCCTCGGTGACAGGACTTGTGGGGGACTGGCCATTTGACGAAGAAGTCGGGACAACGGCAACCGACTTTTCAGGTTTTGAAAACGCAGGCACCTTGACGGACGGCCCGACTTATACATTCGGCAAATTCGGTTACGGACTTTCCCTGGATGGCATCGATGATCATGTGGCGATACCTCATTCGGAGAGCCTCGATGTGTCTACCGAGCTGACTGTATCCACGTGGGTATACAATCACATGTCGGAGAACAGCCTTCTCTCAGACGCCGAGTACCACATTGTGGCTTCGAAGGGATGGGCCGCAGCGCCTGGAGGAAGCTGGACCCTGGCATGGGATAAGAAAACAAACGAAATAGTGTTTATGGTGAGAAAAAGCTCAGATACCGGGTATCTTCAAGTGTCTTTCAACGCGGGCAATTTAATCGATGACTGGCACCTTATTACGGCTGTACTTAGCTCCGGAAAAGCTAGTCTCTACGTTGATGGTCTGTTGGTTGCTGGACCGATCTCCCTCGGAACCGCCGCCATAAACCGAAACACAAAAGATTTGCGCGTAGGATCTGTCGAACCGACCTCCGACGGCGCGGTTTACAACTGGCAGGGCGGGATTGACGAATTTCAGATTTACAGCCGCGCGTTAGCGGAAGCAGAGATTCAGGCGCTATACGAGGGTGCCGCTACCCCCGCCGAAAGTTTTGATTTTATTCTCTCCAATTCAGGCGACGTAACAGTCACCCGCGGAGCAGCCGTGCTGACGAGTGTCAATGCCACCGCACTTTCCGGCATACCTGGCGATGTGGCGTTTCAGGTCTCAGGCCTTCCAGCCGGCGCGAAGGCGTCGCTATCGTTGAAAAAATGTAAACCCGGGTGTTCAGCCATCCTGACCATCAAAACAAAGCCTTCGACTGCGCCGGGAAACTACCTTTTGACGGTCACAGGACAAACAGAAAGCGCCGGGCTTAAAGCTGTTGGAGCGGCAGGGGGATCCGGCCAAAGCACATCTTTTACGCTCGCGGTCGTTGCGCCCAAGACCGCAACTCCGCAGATTAGTCCAAATGGTGGGACCTATGGAAGCGCGGTCTCCGTGAGCCTGAAGAGCGCGACCTCGGGAGCGGCCATCCATTACACGTTGGACGGTACGCCACCGACGCAGTCTTCGCCTAAATATAAACGCCCGTTCAGCTTGTCTAGCGATGCCGTGGTGAAGGCGAAAGCATTCAAGAAAGGTTATAACCCGAGCGAGGAGGCGAGCGCTCTCTTCACAAAGGAAAAACCATTTGATTTCTCCCTCTTCAATTCTGGAAATAAGGCAGTCTCCGCGGGAGGCTCGATTGATAACAGCATTAACGCGACGCTCTCGTCGACTAGCAGTGAACCGATAAGCTTCTCAGTCACCGGCCTTCCTTGGGGCGCGACGGCTTCTTTTTCGTCTGCAACGTGCAGCCCAAGCTGCTCGTCCACGCTGACGGTCATTACGAGCGGCTCTACTCCAGCCGGAACCTCCACTATCACTGTAAACGCGACAGGAGGCGGGGTCACAAAAACCACAACGTTCAGCTTGACTGTGAGCTTGCCCACGGTCGCGACCCCGAGCATAAGTCCGAACGGTGGGAACTATACAGGGTCTGTCTCCGTGAGCATTCAGACGGCGACCACGGGATCCTCCGTTTACTATACGACGGACGGCTCCACGCCAACGCAGTCATCGGCCCCGTACACGGGCGCTATCACCCTTGCCACCAGCGCCGTTGTTAAGGCCAAGGCCTTCAAGGCCGGCTATAATCCAAGCGGCGAGGTGAGCGCGTCGTTCACAGTTAGCGCCCCGAAGTTTACGTTGACGTGGCAAGATAACTCCACGAATGAGGACAACTTCCAGATCGAGAGAAAAACCGGTAGCGGAAGCTATGCCGCGGTCGCCACGGTGGCTGCAAACGTCAACTCCTATGTCGATGCGGCTGTCGTGAGTGGAATCACGTACTGCTACCGTGTTCGAGCGGCTAACAGTGCAGGAACATCGAGTTATACGAACGAGGCATGCTCCGTTGCGTCGTAGTCGTCGCACACCGGTGTTGAGTGCGGCCTACCGACGAGGGCTCGCGTCACAGCTGTCTGATGGGCGGGACCTGAGAAGATGCCGCTCAATATTTTAGCCAAGTTCACGGTAGAAACGACGGAACCCATCTATGACGTCAGCCTATAACGCTGCTATTGCTGCTAGTGTTTAGGTTCGCCTTCAACCGGTTAATGCAATGATCGCCGGGTGCGCTTTATCAACAAGACGAACCGATGTGGCTATCTGGGATGTGATCCTTTGGACGCCGCTTCGGTCTGGGCAAGTGAGAGAGGTTATTTGGTCGGCTCGGGTATCCAGGCAGCCAAAGACCGTCAGATCCGTTCTGTCAAATCTGAGAAAGGACAATGAAAAGATTGAGTGTGATTAACGCCATCCCTACGCCACACTGCAATGCTTTCGGATGGAGATTTCGGCAAACATAAGCGGCTGGGAGCGCCGTGAG
>JBOHVR010000741.1:0-3111 GCA_050735755.1 Binatia bacterium | reverse complement strand
AGGGGCAGCAGGATGCGCTCGGCGTCGCCAAGCTCGCCTCTAAAAGCGGCATGATGGGTCTGCTCTACAAGACTATCGTGGGGCGAAAGGATCCGGCGGCGGCGGTTGACGCCGTGCGCAGCGCGCTGGAATCCTGGTGCGAGGAGAAGGGTTTGACCCCGGTGCATGTCTGGCCCGGCAGCTCGGTCACACAGGGGTTTCTCTCGAAGATCGAACCGGCGTGGTCGGCCAAGATGCTGAAAGCCGGCGTCGTCGGCCTCTGGATGCCCAATAACACCTCAGCCAACACGCTCTCCATCGTCGGTGGCAAGCCGAGCGCCTGGGACAAGACTGCCGATCCGAATGCGCATACAGAACCTCTGTCCTGGTCCGACGCGCTTAAATACGGCCATTACCTTCTTGACGACAAGGGCCGGCTCCTACCGGAGATCGAAGAGATCTTCCGCATGGCCCACGATCACGGCGCGGCGATTTTTTTTGGCCATCCGACCAAGCAGGAGTTCCGGGCTATGGCCGAGCTCAGTCACAAGATCGGCTTCAAAAAGGGAGTCGTCGACCATCCCTTCAGCCCATTCGTCAATTTGACCATCGAGGAAATGAAGGAGGCGGGCGCCGCCGGCTTATGGCTGAACTTCACTTACGACGAACTGTCGCCGCTGCTCGGCATCGACCCGGCAAACATGTACAAAGCCATTCGTACGGCCGGCCCCGAGCACTGCACACTCTCGTCGGACGCAGGCGAGCCGCTGTTTCCCAATTCGGTGGAGTCGCTCCGCCTGCTGCGCGGTCACATGGCGGCTTTCGGCTGCACGCCGGACGAGATCTACGCCCTGTGCACTGTGAACCCGTCCTTCATCGTTGGACTGAACCTTACGACAACGCAACGGGCGAGCGCGGCATAATAACGGTCGCCTGGAAAACTCTCTCGGAGTCCTTCGATGAGCTCAGAGCCCGTCCTGAGCTTGACGAAGGAACGAACGGAAAGAGGTTTGCAATGATTGAGAAAGTTCCGTTTTGTTAGCATTGTCGAAGCGTGCGGCTCTCAGCATGAAACAGCCTTTTCAACCGTTAGGTTGCCGCAGAAGCAAGGGTATCGCGGAGTCTATCCTGAGCGAGGTCGAAGGCTCCACCATCCTCCAGTTTCGTGAAACGCGTTGAACGGTAACAATTCATGCACCCAACCAGCGAACAAGAAGCGTTAGAAGTCCTCAAAGGCGAAGACCCCGAGCTCGCTGCGACGGCGGAAGCGATTCTCTGGCGCATCTGGTGCCGCTCGGGCGATCCCGAAACAGACCGAGTCTTCCGCGCCGGCGTCGAGGCGATGCAGCAGCACAGATTAGCCGACGCGGAAGCCCTCTTTAGCCGCGTCATCGAGCCCAATCCCGGCTTTGCCGAAGGCTGGAACAAGCGGGCGACCGTGCGCTTCATGCGCCGCAATTTTGCCGGTTCGATTGCCGATTGCCGGGAGACGCTGGCGCGCAACCCGAACCATTTCGGCGCCGCTTCAGGCCAAGGTCTCTGCCACATGTCGCTGAACGAATTTCGCGAAGCGGCGCTCTGCTTTCGCCGCGCGCTGGAAATCCATCCGCATTTAGACGCGGTGCGCCACAATCTCGCGCTGGCGGAAGCCGAAGGCGGCGGCAGCGGGTATTTGAATTAAATCTAAAGTTCCAATCGTTCAAAACGTTCGATCCAATCTGGAAATCGATCCGTTCAAAGAATAGTCGCCGGGGTCAAGAGCGAAAAACAGCGGTACTCGATTGGCGCGGACAAAATACCGGTCTATCCACAACAAGGCAACTCGCTATGGCTTATCTACGCGAGAACTACGGGACGTTGAAATTACTTCGGTTAGGTCGGACGCGAACGGTTATTCCATCTAGGCAGCAACGTTCCCTCAAATAAATGCCGGCTCATTTGAGCGTCTTTAGGCGTTGCTGCATCTCCTTGGCCGTAATTTCTTGGCCGTACAAAGGCGCTCCGCGTGCAAAGTGCTTCGCGCTTTCGAGCGGGCCGATAATCACCGGATCGAACCCGGCGTCTCGGATCAACCTCGATGCCACGGTTAGCGCCTCCTTGTCATCACCTGCAATAGGGATGGCAATCCGGTTCCCGGACCGGTTGGCTTCACTGGCAAGGGTCCGATAGTTTAGAGTGTTAAATGCGCGTACGATGCGCGCCCCCGCCAAATACTTTGCCGAGGTGATGCCGATTCCGTTCGCATTAGCCTCCTTCACGATGTCGCCGTCTCGCCCCGGAATCGCATTGCCGGCGTCGAGCACGACCTTGCCGCGAAACTCCCCCGCATAATCCCTGCCGATCTGCGGATAGGCGCCGTAGGGGACCGCAATGAAAATAACGTCGCCGAACTTTAACGCTTCTTTTACGGTTCCGGCGCGCGCCAGGGGGCCTAAACCGTTGACAAGTTGTTTGAGCTCCTCCGGATGCCGCGACGAGAACAGTACCGGATGACCGGCTTTTACCCACAGCGCTCCCACCGTGCCGCCGATGTTGCCGGACCCGATAATGCCGATTCTTATTTTCGCAGCGCCGTTAGGGGTCTGGCTGAAACCGGACCGAGGCAAAATGGCAATCGCGAAAGCCAGAGTTGCCAGAAAAAATCGACGTCTTGCGCTTGAGAACATAGGGTGCAGCCTAACCGAACGCTTTGTAAGTTTGCCTAACCGTCAGAAGCCCTGCTAAGAGGTTAATGTTTTTTGGGCACAGGGGAGTTACGCGCGCGGCTCCCGGTTGACCTCTACAGGTCATATTTCAATGACTGTTTTAGTCAGATATATCTAAGGTATCAAGTCAGAAGCTGAATTAGCTAAGTTTTCAGAGATGGATCGAAAAGCAGATTTATGAGATTCCGGAGTCTTTTCGTGACCAAGGTATTCGGGCGGTTTTCTTTTTCACTCTACTCCTTGCACAAGCTGCACCGGGTAAGGCCTTCCGGTCTGCCGTTTCCTGAGGCACTCTAATGCATAGTTCTCGTCTAAAGCCGAGAACTATTCGCCTGATCGGGCGACTTCACGCGTGGTTGTGGAAGGTAACCGGCGGGAAACTAGGCAATGCGTTCGGAAGAGCGCCTTTCATGATGCTGACTACGAG
>JBOHVR010000740.1:0-2839 GCA_050735755.1 Binatia bacterium | reverse complement strand
AACGCTCTTGCGTGCCATCTCTGCAGCTTCATAGGTCCTCCTAAGCTAAAGGCCTCCTCAGCAACACCGGCAAGAGGAGGCCTTTAGCAGCCCGCAAGAAGACGTGTCAAGGGAAATCTTAGGAGCTGTGGGAAATTTTGGGATTGTATTGGAAAGCCTACTAATCGTCCTCTTCCATATCGGCCATTCCCTCCGCGGTCGCTTCCGGGTTTTCCAACATTTCGTTCATCTCTTCCTCATTGAAATCTTCGCCCATCTCGTCTCCCATGGCTCGACCCATCTTGCGCGCCCATTCGGCCATGGCTTTGGGATCATCGAGATTACCAAGCTTGCCCGGATCTGCGATATCCTCAAGCGCAACGCTCTTCGATTTAATCCGCGCAACCCGGGAAATCAGCTTGGTTAGCTGTTTGCCACTGCAACGGGGACACTCAGGCTCACCCGCATCCGCCCCGACGCCTACCAGGAAGGAAAACGATTTCTTACAGGGTTGGCAAAGATACTCATAAATTGGCATGCGTTTACCTCGTCTGGCTCATCTTTCCGCATTATACGTAATCCTGCTTCGCCGAGCCATTTTTCTTCCCGTTAGATCCTCCCGATGGCCTCCGCCGGCACAATCAACCGCGTTTGATGCCCCAAAAACTCAAGCAACACGGCAATACGCTCTTTGCCGCCCATCTCTTGTTCAAAAACCGCCTCCAGGCCTGATAAAGGGCCTTCCCTAATGACAACGGGCTGCCCTTTTTGCAAGGGCGGTGGACCGATCAAGGCCACTCCTTCGGGGCAGCGTGCCATAAGTCCCTCGACCACGTTCTCGCTGATCTCCGGAATGTGACTTCCAAATCTGACGAAATCCCTCACTCCCGGAGAGTAACGTGCCGCTTTTCCGGCCAGCACCAGATCGAGACGGCAAAAGAGATAGCCCGGAAAGAGCGGTTCCAGTACCCAGTGGTGCCGCGTTCCAACGCGTCGCCGCGCACGAATCCAGGGCAGGAAAATTTCCACATTGAGGTCGCGCAGCTTTTTTTCTACCTGCGCCTCGCGCCGGGGTTTCGTCTGAATCGTGTACCAGCGCAGCCCCTGTTCGACGATGAAGGGCTTTGCCCTAACGTTTCTTCCTTCCATTCCCTTGCCGCTCGGCTCGTCGCTGAACTGTGCGTGATCGTACCCGATTCAGCGCCTTTTTTCTAGAATCGACCCCCCGCTTGCACGTCCAGCTGTGCGCTCTTTGGGATCTTGGGATTGACTGGCTTCGTTGACCGAAGAAATGAATTCCAATATAGCTAAGTTCTCAGGTTTGCCGCGTGCGCAACTCACAGAGCGAAATCGCAGCCTTACAGGCGTGCGTCCGGAACCGTCTCGATCCCACCGTTCTTGGCGCCAAGAAAATCGTCGGCGTGATCGGCGATGCGCCTTCCCTATACTCCAAAAGTCCGGCGCTTTGGAACACAGTTTTTCAAGCGCTGGAATTAGACATTATCTATGCCCCTCTGGATGTGGACGAGAACCAGCTTGCCGATTTGCTTGAGGTCATGAGGGCGTCGCCGCGCTTTTTAGGCGCCAATGTAACCGTGCCTTACAAAATCCGAATTATTTCCCATCTCGATGACCTGGAAGAAAAAACCAGACGGATCAACGCGGTCAACACCGTCGTGCGGACCGTGGAAGGAAAGCTCATCGGCTACAATACCGACGGTGAAGGATTTCTCGCAAGCCTCCTTGAGACCTTGCCGGGTCAAAAGAAGCCGTTCATGCAAAGCCTCGCCGGCCTTGACGTATTATTGATCGGCGCTGGCGGCGCGGCTAGAGCCGTGGCCTTTGCTTTGGGTGACGTTCTAAGTGATGGGAAGCTCATTATCTGCAACCGCAGCCGTGAAGCCGCAAAATCCCTGGCTCGCGACGCCCAAGAAGCCGGTGCCGGCGCAACCGCTATTAGCGAAACCGACATCGCCGTGTGGGCACCGCGCGTGGGCATGATCGTCAATTCATCCGTCAAGGGTCAGGAGGGATGGCGGAAGGTCTCGGACAATAAGGTCACGCTGTTAGAGCCTTACTCGGGCTTGGCGGCCGCTAACCCAAGCGCATTTCCGGAAGCCGACACAGGAACTCCAGAGTTTTACCGCAACTGGCTCAGGGCCTCGCTTGGCGACATCGAGAGCAACAATCGCACGTCGCTTGAGCTTGCCTGCGAGATTCCTTCCCACGTGGTTTTCTGCGACCTCATCTACGCCCCCCCTGAAACCGTCTTCTTACGCCACGGGCGTTATAGCGGCCATCGCACGCTGAACGGCAAAGGTATGATTATCGCGCAGGCCGCACAAGCTCTCTTTCACCGGATCGCGCGGCAGACGTTGGAGCGCTCCGGACGCTACGCGCCGAAAGTTTACCAACACGTGCTTGAAGTGATGTTTGCGGCGTGGTGAGTTTCTCCCTTTGGCTGTAATCCTTCAGCCCTTCAACTCTTCATTGCCTGGCCGGACGCGCCGCAGGCTTCATACTTTGCGTATACAGTAAAAATGCGCCGACGAGCATGGTCGCGAGACCAAACCATTGTGCCTCGGTCAAATTCAGGGCAAGGACCGTATTGACCCGCCAGAACTCTACAATGAAACGCATGACTCCGGTTAAGATCAAGTAGAGCCAGAACATGGTCCCGCTGGGGTAGCCTTTCTTCCGCAGTGACCAGAGGATCATAAAAACAATTACGGATTGAAGGAATTCATAGATCGGCGTCGGATGAACGCGTACCCCAGGCGGATAAGGCACTCCGGTCACGGGATCGACCCAGCCGATAATTGCATTGGTATACGCCACGCCCCAGGGAACCGTTGTCACG
>JBOHVR010000739.1:0-3752 GCA_050735755.1 Binatia bacterium | reverse complement strand
AGCGAATTGAGGACCGCGCCATGATTACGGGTTTGGTTGGCAAGAAAATGGGCATGAGCCAAGTCTTCGGCGCGGATGGCAGTTTAGTTCCCGTCACGGTCATTCAAGCCGGCCCCTGTATCGTTGTGCAGCGGAAGGAGCAACGCAAAGACGGATATGATGCGATCCAAGTGGGCTTTGGCGTGAGAAAATCCCATCGGGTGAATAAACCCGAGCAGGGCCATTTGGTGAAAGCCGGCAAGGGGGCGTTTAGAGTGCTGCGCGAATTGCGCGCGCAGTCGGGGGCGGAGTACGAATCGGGTCAGGAAATTAAGGCCGCAGATCTATTCAAAGCAGGTGATCGCGTGGATGTTACCGGTACTTCTAAAGGGAAAGGGTATGCCGGAGTAATCAAACGGTGGGGGTTCGCTGGATTCCCTGCTTCGCATGGTACCCATGAGTACTTTCGTCATGGCGGTTCCATCGGAAACCGTTCCTTTCCCGGACGAGTCTTCAAAGGCAAGAAGATGGCCGGCCAACTGGGAAACACAAAAATTACTGTCGAGAACCTCGAAGTCGTGGCCGTGCGGCCGAACGAGCATTTGCTGATCGTGAAAGGGGCTGTTCCCGGGGCTAACGGAGGAGTTCTGATGGTCCATCACACCGTGAAAGGTAAGCGCTAAGGTGGAAGCGCACGTGATCCATCCGCAACTAAAAGAGGAAATCTTCGAGGCGAAGGTTGCACTGCATCTGCTGCAGCAAATGGTGCGCATGCAGCTCACGAATCGTCGTGCCGGGACAGCGGCAACTAAAACGAAGGGATTTGTCCGCGGCGGTGGAAAAAAACCCTGGCGGCAGAAGGGCACGGGAAGAGCTCGCGCCGGAAGCATTCGTTCGCCCCTCTGGGTGGGCGGCGGGACGATTTTTGGCCCGCGGCCAAGAGACTATACGTACCGTTTGCCGAAGAAAGCCCGGCGGGCAGCCTTGGTTTCGGCATTGAGTCTGAAAAATCGAGACGGCAAGCTTATCGTGATAGAAAAAATGGCCTTGCCGGAAGCAAAGACAAAGCTCATGCGCCAAATGCTGGCCGATCTTAAGGTCGAGAGCGCGCTGATTGTGCTAGCGGAGTCCGTTCGGGAGGTCGAGCTAGCAACACGCAACTTGCCGAATGCCAAAGTGCTGCGGGTGGAAGGCCTCAACGTGTATGACCTCCTGCGCCACGAATATTTAATCTTGACCGAGCAGGCTCTCCAGGCGATCGAGGCGAGGTTGGCGGCATGAGGGAACCCCAGGCGATTATTCGGTCCCCTTTAATTACGGAGAAAGGCTCATCCCTGCAGGCAAGCGCGCACCAGGTTATTTTCCGCGTGTGGCCTAATGCTAACAAGGTAGAGATAAAAAAAGCGGTTGAGGTCTTGTTCAAAGTCAAGGTGGCTAAGGTCCAAACCGCTCGCTATCTGGGAAAGATGCGGCGTGTCGGGCGTAACGTCGGGCGCTTGCCGCAATGGAAAAAAGCCTACGTCACGCTTGTCGAAGGTTATAAGATTGACTTCTTTGGTGGCGTGTAATCTCTTCCGAAAATAGAAATGGACGGTAGCAGCGATGCCGATTAAGAGTTTTGCTCCAACCTCTGCAGGAATGCGGTTTCGTACCGGCTTGACCTTTGAAGAGCTTTCCGCAACAGATCCAAGAAAGGAATTGCTGCGTTCTCTCAAACGCACCGGGGGAAGAAACAACACCGGGCGCATCACCAGCGATCATCTCGGCGGGGGGCACAAGCGTCGCTACCGGCTGATCGACTTCAAACGCGACAAGAAGAACGTGAGCGCACGAGTTGAGTCGATTGAATACGACCCGAACCGTTCTGCCCGCATCGCGTTGCTATGTTATGCCGACGGTGAACGCCGATACATCATCGCTCCGGATCAACTGCGGAAAGGCGATTGGGTCGTTGCCAGCGATGACCCGGTTGACATCAAGCCGGGAAACTCTTTACCGCTCCGATTCATTCCGGTGGGCACGATCGTCCACAACGTCGAACTCAAGTTGGGCAAAGGAGGCCAGCTGGCACGCAGTGCGGGTGCCGGCGCGCAGCTGATGGCGAAAGAAGGAGCGCACGCGCTTCTCAAACTGCCTTCGGGTGAGATCCGCAAGGTGCTGGTGGAATGCCGCGCTACCATAGGACAGGTGGGCAATCTCGACCATGAAAATATCTCCTATGGCAAGGCGGGCAGGGTGGTTTGGCGGGGGAAACGACCAGCAACAAGAGGGATGGCGAAGAATCCGGTCGATCATCCGCACGGTGGTGGAGAAGGGCGCTCAAAAGGAAATCATCCGCAGACTCCCTGGGGTAAGCCGACGAAAGGGTATAAGACCAGAAAGAGCAAACCCTCTGATCAATACATTATAAAGCGGAGAATCGGGTAGAGCTATGGCACGCTCTGTTAAGAAGGGTCCCTTTGTGGACGAACATTTACGGAAGAAAGTTGAGGCTCTCAATCAGACCAAGGAAAAAAGAGTCATTAAGACTTGGTCACGGCGCTCAACTGTGATACCGGAAATGGTCGGCCATACGATTGCTGTTCACAACGGCAGAAAATTCATTCCAGTCTATGTCACCGAAAACATGGTGGGCCACAAGCTCGGGGAATTTGCACCGACGCGAACCTTTTTTGTCCATGCCGGTGATCGCAAAGGCGAGGCTAAAGAGACCGTCCCGGGGGCAGCGCCAACAGCGGCTCCATCCCCAGCAGCACCGGCGGCTTCCAGGTCTTAGGGATCGGTCATGGAAGTCAAAGCGGTTACCAGGATGGCTCGTGTTGCGCCGCGTAAAGTCAGACTTGTAGTGGACCAGATTCGGGGATGCCGGGTAGAGGATGCCTTGAACATCCTCAGGTTTACGCCGAAGCGCTCAGCGGCGATCGTCGCCAAAACTTTGCGTTCGGCGATTGCCAACGCCGAGAATACCCAAAGTGTCGATGTGGATCGTCTGTATGTCAAGCAGATCATGGTGGACGAGGCAGGTATGTGGAAGCGTTTCATGCCCCGCGCCATGGGGCGGGCAACGCGGGTGCGCAAGCGCCTAAGTCACATCACTATCGTCGTGGATGAGAGGAGATAACGGGCATGGGGCAGAAAACGCATCCCAAAATTTTTCGCGTCGGGGTGATTGAGTCTTGGGACTCGAAATGGTTTGCCGGTCGTGATTATGCCGATTTGCTGCATGAGGATTTTCGGGTCAAGAGATTTTTGAAGCAGCGTCTCTACCACGCAGGGATTTCGCGGATTGAGATCGAGCGCGCGGCAACGAAGGCCAAGATCAATATTCACACGGCCCGTCCGGGTATCGTGATTGGCAAAAAAGGCGCCGAGATCGATAAGCTCAAGCAGGAGCTTGCCAGCCTGACGAAGCGCGAGGTCTACATCAATATTCATGAGGTGCGGCGCCCTGATCTGGATGCACAACTGGTTTCGGAGAACGTGGCGTTGCAGCTGGAGCGGCGGGTGTCGTTTCGCCGTGCCATGAAGGAGAGCGTTTCGCGGGCCGTGCGGATGGGAGCGCAGGGAGTGAGAATTCAGTGCGCGGGGCGCTTGGGTGGAGCGGAGATTGCCCGCACAGAGTGGTACCGAGAAGGCCGTGTTCCTCTGCATACGCTAAGGGCCGACATCAGTTATGGTTTTGCCGAATCGAAGACAACCTATGGCGTCATCGGCGTCAAGGTGTGGATCTTTCGCGGCGAGGTTTTGACCAAAGAAGAGGAGCAACAAAAGGC
>JBOHVR010000738.1:0-8403 GCA_050735755.1 Binatia bacterium | reverse complement strand
GAAGGCCGGCTCGCGAATTCTACCGATCCCGAGGCCGGACGTCGGAAACAGCACCGCAGTATCGATCTCCTGCCGGTCCATCGCGGCCAGCCTTTCTTCTAGGTTCGCGCCAAACTGCCCCAGCGTTCCACCGAGACTACGATCGTACGCCTCGCGCGGAATGTAAGGAAGGCGCCGGCTCCGGAACGGTTCGTCCAGATACGGTTTGATCAACTCATCGACGTCGCGCGCGTGCCCATCGGAATCAATGACCTTTATCGAATCACGCAACGACTGCATAAAAGCCTCCTGAGATCTGAATCCAGGTGATAGGTTAACGCTTTGCCGCCCAAAGTTGATCAAAAAAACCGCTCTTCTCCATGTCTTCGAGACGGCGCCGGTCGACAAGCTGATCGGGCTTGACCGTTTTTCACGCGACGGCGCCGTCAGAGTCGCCACATCGATCTTTTTGCTTGATATGGCCATCGGCATCGATGACCTCGACATCTCTAGCCATGGCTATCTCCTTTGAGACCGTAAAAGAGTCGGTTTCGCTCGGCGACTGCACAAGCTATAGGCGACCGGAGCGCCGTGACACATTACCGGATAGAAAAAATGTCGCGAAACTCCCGCGCGTAGCGGGTGTAGTTTTTTGCGAGCGAATCGTAGTCCATCTCCATCAATTTGACCTTTGCCGCGCGGGCAACGGGTTGGCTTAAGTCGGTTCGCGTCGGACTCCGTTTTACATCATAGATAATCGATTGGCCTTCCTTCGACAAGATGAAATCAATAAACACTTTACCCGCATTCGGATGGGGCGCGTTTTTCGGAAGGCTGACGCTTACAGGGGGGTTAGGAGCCAGCGGCTCGATCGCCGTCCAATCGACAGGCGCGCCCTTGTCTTTCATTTGCTCCGCGCTTTGAACTCGGGTCGTCGGCCCGAGCGCAAACTCACCCGCCGTGAGAAGCTGAACGAGCAGTGTATGACCGGCGCGAATCTGCGGCTGTTGTTTCGCCACACGCCGCATGAAGTCTTTCCCCCTCTCTTCTCCCATCAGGCGCAGGAGCGACGCGTACCACTGAATGTCTTCCTCTTCGAGCCCGATTTGTCCCTTCCAACGCGGCTCCAAGAGATCTTCCCACTTCGCCGGCACCTGACCTGCTGGAACCAGCTTCGTGTTGTAGCCCAAAACCTCGAGGTTCCAATAGACGCCCGTCCAGTAGCCCGGCTTGTCCCTGAGGGAAACCGCCACTTTTTCCCGCTCCGGGGAACTGTAGGGGACAAGATATCCCATATCCTTGAGCATCCAGGTCTGCAGGGCGCTGATGATATAAACATCCGCCAGGTTTCTTCCCCCCTTGACCTCCGTGATTATTTTCTGCAGCAGCTTTTCACCGGTAGCACGGTAGGCCTCGACTTCGAGAGACGGATGCTTTTTCTTGAAACCTTCAATAATCTTCTGGGTGTCGGGAACCGTTGTGGTGTGATAGAGGACGACTTTTTTCTCCTCTTTGGCCTTCGACACGAGATCCTGAGCGCCGAGCCGGGATTCAAGCAAGGCCGCGGCGATCAATGATAATAAGATCGACAATAGATTGCGGAAATATTTATGTTGGCAATCCATGTGTGTGACTCCTAAGACAGAGACAGAATCACTCTTCGTAGAGAGATTTGATAAAACCGCTTTGTTCTAGCTCGCGGACAAAGCGATTCTCCACAAACATTTGCGGATCGGCGTTGGCCGCTTCAGGAACCGTTTTGGACATGACGCTTAAGGCGACTGCTAAAGCTCGTGTCACCGGGTACGGGACTTTGGGCATGCCGGGCTGAGTGGTATCGTACGTTTCTTCTGCCACCGAGCGGTCTTTGATCCCGCTGTATCCAGCTTGTACCGTGACCGTGAAATCCCGGTCCGTCCGGTATCGATGCATGCCCTCGACATAGGCACGCACAAACGCCTCGGCGATATCCGGGTTCGCAGCGATGTAGGAGCGTCTTGCGGCAATGCCTCCCAAAGCGAAGTTCAATCCATACTCGGAGAAATCGACCAGGATTTTGCAGCCCCGCCGCAGAGCTCCAATCGACTCTGGAGGCGTGATCACCTCGGCGTCGATTTTTCCGCTCGGCAAGCGCTCAGCCCGGTTCTCGGCTGAAAGTGCGCCGGACACCAATTGGATTCCCCGGATCCCCTCCTTCTCCAGTTCCGCCACGATAAAATAAACCAGAACGTCGTTCAGACCGCCGTCGCCGGCGAAGCCAACCTTCGCCCCCTGAAGTTGACTTCGCCTTTCAATTCCCGGCCGTCCCATCAAAAACTGCTGGTTGATGCCGCCCGTCAAAAAAACCAGATCCGTTTTGTCGCGCAAGACTGACCGCAGTAATGCGGGCGCGGCCAAGTTGCCGAATTGAATTTCACCTGCCATCAGACCGCGCACCACTCCCACCGCCCCGCCTATCAAGAGAACGTCGACATCAAGCCCATGCTTTGCGAACAGGCCGGCCTTTTGTGTCAAAACCATAGGACCTGCCCCTTGCCCGATCGTGGCAAAACCTGCTGATAAGGGAATCATTTTTACAGATGAATCAATGAAGTTCCCATTTCATCTCTTCTCTGGTTGAATCGTTCTCTAGCTGTGTCCTCGCCCCCTGTCTGCCTTACTTGTTTCGCTCGTACGCGCCGAAACCGGGACGGTAGGTCTTCTCGTCCAGAAATTGCTTCATGCCCTTTTCTCTGCCTTTCTCCGGATCGGTAAGACGCAGAGCCGTCCCCTTGGCGCCCATGTACTCTTCAGCCTGCCAATAATCCATATTTTTGCAGGTTTTGTATACTTCCTTAGCGGCGCGCAGGACCTGTGGATTTTTCTCCATGAGCTTCTTTGCCAGCTTCACTGTTTCCTCACGCAGTTTGTCGTGTGGCACGGCGTACGTTACCAGGCGCATCTCGGCGGCTTTTTTGCCATCAAAAGAATCCCCCGTCATGATGTAGTACATGGCATCCCGATAAGACACGCTTTCCGCCAGCACCCGGCTCACCAAGCCTCCCGGAAAAATTCCCCAGTTCACTTCGCTTAGTCCAAAGATGGCGTCTTCGGCGGCAATCGCGAAGTCGCACGCGATTAAGGGCGTAAAGGCTCCGCCAAAACAGAAACCGTTCACCATTGCAATGGTAGGCCTGGGAAAAGTGTAAAGCCGCCGCCAGCGCCATTCCTGCGACGCCCAACTCGCTTTTCTCCTTAAAACAGGATCCTTGTCAGTCACGCGAAAGTACTCTCTCAAATCCTGTCCGGCGGACCAGCTATTGCCGGCACCGGTCAAGACCAAGACTTGCGTTGCTTTGTCATTTTCCAATTCTTCGAGCGCTTCGAGCATGTCGAAATGGAGCTGCGGGCTCATCGCATTGCGTTTTTCCGGTCGGTTCAGGATCACCCACGTGATTCCCCCTTCCCTTTCGACTTTGACGGTCTGCAGCGATTCAATGGCCATTAACTTGTCCTCCGTGTTAACTTTTGCAGGGAGCATATATGACCGTGAAACCCAGTGTCAACCAACACCGGGCTCACGCATGGTTCTGAAAATCATTGGCGCAACGTATCGTTACGCCAGTCAAGGAAAAGGGTCGGGAAATTCCAGCGCGGAAAGCCCTGCTGGAGAATTGGCAGGCAGATGACGACAGAGAAAGTCTGGTAAAAATGTTCTTAACTGTTGGCCCGGCGCGTGACGTTTTCCGGCGTCAGGCCTCCCGCCCACGGATAACTCTTCAGGCTATGACTGGTTTTGCCTGAGACCAGCGTTTCTGCATGGCGGATGCCGACCAGCTTGGTATTGATGACCGGCACCTTGAATTCGGCCTCCAGCTCTTCCGGGGAAACCACATAGGGAACCAGGCGCCCGCCCAAAGGAATCAGCGCTTGCGCGCCTTCGGCAATCAGCTCTTTTCCCACCGCGAGCGTCTTTTCGATAATGAGCTCGCGATAGGCCGATAGATCACCCGCCTCGTAGGTGTTAATGGCCTTGATCCCCGACAAAAAACTGCCCAAGCCATAATTTTGAATAATGCGACGCGCATAGATTGCGTGACTATCAAGCGGCGCGATGAGGGCAAAGCGATCGCACAGCGTTGCCGCGAAATGGCACGAAGCGCGCAGGACCCCGACGACGGGTATGCGGACCGCGCAGCGCGCCACTTCGACTCCCGGGTCGAAAGTGTTGCTTTGCACGACCGCGTCGAATCCCATGCGCTCGGCCTCAATGATTTTTTTGACCAGCGCCGGAGTTTCCAGCGCATGATGTAGTCCAGCGAGGGCCTGGCTTTTGCGCAAGTGGCTGGTCACTTCGCTGGCGCCGAGATCATCAGGATAGTGCATTTCTATCGTAGTTCCAGGAGAGGCATAGCTATTGAGCAATGCTGCTACCCGGGCCTCGTACGCCGGCCCTCCTTCACGTTTCGATTGGTGATTCAAAAACATGATCCGCATGATGATTCCTCCAATTTTTTGCCTCTACTACCGGGTAAAGATCTCGCGCATGAGCTTTGCGTATTCGCTGCTATGCTCGCCCAGTTCCGGGTTAACGGGAATCATGCGAAACCCTTTTATCCGCGCGGCCTGTTCCTGCATGATCTCGACCCGCGCAAGATACCGCCCCATATCGGCGAGTGTCCGCTGGCCTTCCATCGACAGGACAAAGTCCACGTAGAGTCGCGCAGCATTCGGATGGACCGGTTGGGCGGCAATGCCGATCCCGATCATCGAGGCCGGAGCAGGCGGAAAAGCCACCCACTCGATGGGCGCTCCCCGTTTCTTCACACGGTCCACAGAGGGAGCCGGAATATCGATATCCAAATGCGCCTCTCCTGCGGCGACGAGCTGGGCGATAAGATCGTGACCGATGCGGGTCATGATCTTCTGCTTGCCCAGCTCCCTCATGTATTTGAGTCCCTTTTCCTTACCCATGATCTGCAGGACGCCGCCAAACCAATCTATTTTGGTCGGTTCCATCATCATCTTTCCCCGCCACATCGGAAGGAGAAGATCGTCGTAGCCGCGCGGGATTTGCTCTTTGGCCACCAATCTCGGGTTGTAAGCCACGACATAGGGATTGGTATAAGCTGTGGTCCAATAACCCTCTTCCTTGAATTCCTTCGGATAGAAACCGTTCTCCGAGGAAATATAATGGCCGAGGATTTGACTCTTCCTTAGCGTGTGCATCGGCAACCCCAGAGTCTGGATCGTGTCGGCAAAAGACTTTTTTGCCCTTGCTTCGGCGAATATCTTGGTGAGTAAACCCTCGCCGCCCGTGCGGTTGAGCTTCACTTTGATGAACGGATATTTTTGCTCGAAGCGGGAAATCATCGCATTGGCCTCCTGGATGTTCATCGAGGCATAGACGATTACCTCGCCTTCTTTTTTGGCCCCCTCGATGATTTCGTCCCGGGTGGCGCCCGGCGAGGTCTCGAAGGAGGCCAACAGCAAATACACAAGAAGCAAACCCCAACTAGACCGCGCCCAAAGCTTCTGCCGCTTGCTGGCCATCAACGCCTCCGTTTGCTGTCAACGGCCCTACGATGACTTCTTCTGCCAGTCGTAGGCGCCGAGCCCGGGGCGGTATTGCTTGTCCTTGAACTGTTCGAGCCCGGGCCGGCCGCCGTGGTCGCGCAGGATGCGATCCGAGATCAGGTTGGATAGCTCGTAACTCACATCCGGGCCGGAATAAAAAGTGTAGTACCATGCCTCTTTGACCGAGCGCAGCGCAGCCGGATCTTTTTGCAACAGGTTGTCGGCGATTTCCTTCGTCTCTTTTTCCAGTTCGCCGCGCGGCACGGCTTTGGTAATGAGGCCGATCCGTTCCGCTTCTTTCGCCGTGAATGTCTTTCCCGTCAGCGCGTAAAACAGCGCATGCTTGGGCTGCAGTTGCTCGCTCAGGACGCTGGTGACCTCGCCGCCGGGGAAGTGCCCGAAATTAATTTCGGACAAGCCGAAGGTCGCGTCGTCGGCAGCAATGGCAATGTCGCAGCCCGTCACGACCGTAAACCCGCCGCCAAAACACCAGCCGTTGATTTTTGCAATGACAGGCTGCGGTAGGGTCCGTAGCATTTCGTTGCGCCACCTACGGGACATATTTCGCACTTCGTCCCTCAGCTTGGCCGGCTGCGAATCCATCTCGAGAAAATATTGCTTCAGGTCTTGTCCCGCGCAAAAGCTCTCGCCGGCGCCGGTGAGCACGATCACTCGAGTGTCCTTGTCATAACGAATTTCGCTCAACAAGTGATACATGTCCCGGTGCAGTTGGGGGCTCATGGCGTTGCGTTTCTCAGGTCGATTCAAGGTTATCGTTGCCAGGCCATTTTCCTTTTTGACCAAAATCGTTTCATAAGTTGCTTCTGCCATGTCAAATTCTCCTTTCTAGATGAATTCTGCCTACGTTAGAACAAACGTTACTCCTCTTCAAGTAAATCTCCATTGGTTGCGAGTATCACGCTTAAACCGGCTAAAATCTTAGCGTGAATTTTGGTCCGCGAACAGAAATGATGACACCATCCGCGCTAACTCAACGGGACGTTCATGAGGCACATGGTGCCCGGTTGCGGGAAACTCGACCACTTTAGCCTTGGAAAAAAGACTCAGCCTTGAAATGCGAGATGATTTGGTAAAACCGCTGTCGCTCCCATAAACGATTAGAGTCGGAGAGCTTATACGGCGAATAAAGGCTCTAACCTGATTTTCCGACAGGGGCGAAAGCGAGTGCACCCGCAAACGGGGGTCATGTTTCCAGACCAGTCCAGTTTCCGCTTTCCTAGTTCCGAACCTGGCCATGTAAGTACAAACGTCATCGGGAATGGAAGAAAATCTCTTCTTGACTGCTGCCGCCGCCTCTTCAAGGTCGGCGTGGAACGTCCTTTCTAAGTTCAGCTCCTTTCCTTCCACTTGCTCCGCCAAAATGTCCGGCACTTCATCGTCTTGCTTGGAATACGGACCGATCGCTTCCACAAGAATGAGATTCTTGATTCTATCGGGAAAGCAGCCCGCGAAAAGCGTCGATATGCTGCCCCCGAGAGAATGGCCGACAAGGTTAATTTTCTCCTTGCCGATGCCGTAAAAAGCAGCCGATAGGTCAAACAGAAAATCCTCGTGACGATAGCCACGGCAGGCAGGATTCCATTCGCTCTCGCCGTGACCCCGCAAATCCAGAGCAACGATATGAAACGCAAGGGGATGTAGCTTCTGAATCTCGGCGACGAAGAAGTCCCAGCTCCGGCATTGGTCGCGATTGCCATGGACGAGGAGAAGCGTTTCAAGTTGAGGATCTCCCCATTCCGCATAATGAAGCCTCAAGCCCCGGCTCTCGATGTAGTGGTCTCTCGGTTGCTGCAAGGCTGTATCATTCATAGGCCTTTGGCTCGCTGTTCATGAATCATTCCCATTGTCTCTCTGCGCGCCCGGTAAAAAATCGGTTGTCGAACGTGATGTTTTTGCTCAATTTTTTAATTTTGCCTTTTTACTTTTCAAGTCATTCCTTGTCCCATTTATAGGTATCCAGCCCCGGACGCATCTCCTTTGATTTGAATTGCGTCACACCTTTTTTCCATGATTTGCCGGTAAGGTAATCGAGTTGGTTCGATTTCGCGGTGGCCCAGGCATAGCCCTCCTCAAAGGTGAAGCGCTTGCCGTACTTATAGGTCTCTTTGGCGATCCGCAGGACCTCCGGGTGCTTCGCTTTCAGTTCGTTCGCCAGGCCGTAGACCTCATCCATTAACTTGGCGCGGGGGACCGAATAGTTGACAAATTTCATCGTTGCTGCCTGCTTGCCGTCGAATTTTCTCCCCGTAAGAATATAAAACATCGCGTCCCGGGGATGGAGGATATCGGTCACATCCTTGGTCACCATTCCTCCTGGGATTTTGCCGAAGTTGACCTCGCTCAGGCCAAAAACCGCCTCGTCCGCAGCGATCGCTATGTCACAGCCGGCCACGACCGAAAACCCGCCGCCAAAGCACCACCCGTTGATCGCCCCGATCGTGGGCCGAGGAAATAGCCTCAGTTTGAAGCTGCGCCAATTGACGGCGGCGTCGCGCGCTTTGCGCCGCGCCTTGCGGTCATGATCGATATCGAAAAAGTATTCCTTGAGATCCTGGCCGGCGCAAAAGCTATCTCCCGCGCCAGTTAAAACCAACACTCTGACTTCCTCGTCGTCTTCGAGTTCCATCAAAGCGTCGTTCATATCGAGATGCATTTGCGGATTCATCGCGTTTTTCTTTTCCGGCCGATTCAGAGTAATGGTCGCGACGCCTTCCTTTTTTTCTATTAAGATCGTCTTGTATTCCGACATAAAGGCTCCTTTTTTTTGGGTAGTACGACGCTTCTTATCATTTCTAGACGGCTTCGCCTAGAGGCAAAGCCGACCACCCTGGAGGCTCATCCCTGAAT
>JBOHVR010000737.1:0-4667 GCA_050735755.1 Binatia bacterium | reverse complement strand
ACGAACGGCCGCGTGGCCGTTTCGCTGGCGATTCGCTTCGCGAGCCGGCCCCATAGAGATTCCGCGGGGCGCAGCACACGGGAAGCCTGCCGGTGTCCTAATCGGATTCAAGTCAGAGAACGACCGGTTTGATTACAAGCTTGAGAACGACCCGCATTTCTTTCGGCGGGTGGAACAGTCGCGAATAGCCGGGCGGCGGTATCCGTTAGAGATATTCCGAAGTAGAGGTGCTCTAGCAATGCGTTTGAGTCGGACGCGTTCACGCGCCGCTTAACGCGAACGTCGGGCGGTAGTCCTTAGTTCTTTGCCGTTTCGCCGTACGCCTCGATCAAGCGGCGGCTGCTGCTGGCTTTGCGGCGGCCTGGAGCTTGGCGTCAGTCGCGAGCTTTCTTGTCTGCCGCTTGAGAACTTTGATCTTGCGTCGCGTCTTCTTGAGCGCCGCGCGATCTTTGTTTCCGGCCAGCATCTCGTCCCGTTGCTTTTGTAGACTCCTGATCTGCTGCTTGATCGCGCTGATCGTCTGAACGTCTTTGGCTAACGGCACGAAGGAAATGCCCTGCGCTTTAGCGATCGCCTCGACCAGCTCTTCCTTTTTCATTCCGAGAACGCCCTCGAGATCGGTGGTTTGTTTGGCGAGATCTCTGAGCTTAGGAAGCGGCATTTTTCTTAGTTCGTTTAGGTCCACGCGACCCTCCTTTTGCAAATTCGTGGTTTAGTGGTTTATTGGTAGCATACCTCGCGCGGTAACAAAATGGCCAAAAGCTCACGGGCGGCAAACCGCCAAGCGCTTCTCAAGGCACGGGTGCGCGTGATTTACCAGCGCTTGGATAAGGCCTATCCAGAGGCCAAGCTGGACTTGAACTTCTCCAGCCCGCTGGAGCTTTTGATCGCGCTGATACTTGCGGCGCAGGCGCGCGACGAACTGGTGAACGAAGTGACCGCCGAACTTTTCAAGAAGTATCGGACCGCGGCGGATTACGCGAACGCGCCAACCGCGGAGCTGGAGCAAGCCGTACGGCGGTCAAATTTTTACCGGAACAAGACGCGCTTGATTCAAAAATGCTGCCGGGCGATCGTCGAACGTTTCGGGGGCCGAGTCCCGGATAACCTGGAAGATCTCCTGACGTTGCCGGGCGTGGGGCGAAAGACGGCCAATATTCTGTTGGGCAACGCATTTGGCAAGCCCGCAATCGGGGTGGATACGCACGTCATGCGCCTTTCCCAGAGACTGGGCTTCACGCGCCAATCCAATCCGGACAAGATCGAAGCGGATCTCTTACCCCTCGTCCCGGAAAAGCAGCGCACGCGGTTTTGCCACCTGCTCCAGTACCACGGCCGCAGAGTGTGTTTGGCCGCGAAGCCGCGCTGCCCCGTGTGCACGATTCGTCCGTACTGTCCTTATCCGGCCAAGACCCAAGCTTGATTATTCCCAACGCAGGACTGGGCGAGGATGAGTCATAATGAAGACTTCCGTCGTCTTCGGAAGCATCGTCCGACTGAGCGTCAAGCGGGACTCCTTGATGCGACGAACCGGGTAGCGCCCTTCGACGAAATCGGCAAACAGGTCGGCCTGCCGCGGAGCGTCGTAATGCATAGGGATGACGAGCGGTGGTTTTACCTGCTCGATGACCTGCACGAGATCCTCAAATCCTAAGTTTGTCATCGCATCGATCGGCGTCATCATGACGTCCACTCGCTCCATGACTTTTTGTTGCTCAGGCGTCAGAAGATGTCCGATGTTTCCCAGATGCGCCAGACAAAGACTGCCCATCTCATAGATAAAAATGGAGTTGGCGACCCCGCCCCAAAAGAGGCCGCGTTGGCTGGGCATGTTTACGATGACGATGTCCTTCACGCTCGTGCGGATTGGATTCCAAGTCTGGCGCAGCGTGATGCCGCGCAAGATCACGGGATTCCCGGCGACGGCGCCGACGTTGTTGTGGGTGGCGTGATCATTGCTGACGGTGACCGCATGAGCCTCAATTCCGGGTGTGACGTTGAAGTTCGGATCCGTGACGACTCTAGTCTCGCTGCCGGAGTGCAGTAGAAAACTGGAATGGCCGAACCACTGTAGGTAATACTCACCGATTCGCGGGCTTTTTCCTCCGCGTGCCTGTACGAGTGCGCGTCCGTGCTCCAGCAGATCAACGAGGGCTGGATTACACACGGCTTCGGTCACACGCCGCCAGCCGAGCAAGACGGATCCGATTAGAAGACCGACGAATCCACGCCGCTTCACTTGTTTTCTCTCAGGATCAAAGCCGTAAAGGCTGATAGTTTGGTTTCAGGCCACTTCCAGGCATTTTTAGACAGGCCAGCCTTGAGACAGGTCTGGCAAAGAAAAGTTTCTTGATTCCAGCCGTATTCGGTCGCGACTTGCGGGAGAAGGACTCCTCTGTTTTCCCCGTTGGCAATGTGGAGTCCATGTTTGCCAATCTCGATCGCGAGAGGATCGGCGAGGACCTGCAACGGCGATACAATGGAAAGCTCTATGGTGACTTCGCTGAGTTCGCGAATTTGAACCGGTTCCACGCGATAATCACGGGACGCTGCGGCTTCAGTCATGTCGATCACTTCTTGGTAAAGCGGAGAGAGGGGCGAACATGTCCCAATGCAGCCGCGCAGTTCTGGCCCGCGATGCAAGCTAACGAATACGCCGTAGCGCGTATTCAAAAAAAGAGGATCGTTGGTAAGGGTAGACTGGCGCGCGTCGCCGCGTACAAACGTCTCGAGGGTTTGGCGCGCGAGCCCGAGAAGCCTTTTCTGGGAATCCGGAGGGATCTCGATGACTTCCATCTCCTTCTCCGCCAGGAAATTGCGAGTCTACCGCTGCGAAGATTCCTTTACAAGCGAGGCGCTAAGCCCCAGGCTCGGTGCCGGCATGCTGTCAGATCAGAACAACCAAAAACATTCCCGCATGGCCCCCGGAGTTTATCTTTGGGTGCGTCTTCGAGTCGGCTCAGACCGGTTCCGCCTAACGTTGGGCTGTGCATTCCTCGCAGGTGCCGTATAGGGAGACCTGGTGCGAAGTCACCTTGAAACCTTCCGTGGGAAGAGAGGGCGGAAAATTGTCTTCTCTGGGCTCGAGAAAAATGTCATACACCCGGCCGCAGCTTTCACAAATAAAATGGTCGTGACGGCCGACGAGCGGATCAAAATGTTGTGCGCGACTTAATTCAAGAACTTGAAGTCGTTGTTGGGCTGCCAGCTTTTGCAGATTGCGATACACCGTTCCCAAACTGATATTGGGAATCTCCTTGCGCACCTTCTCATAGATCTGGTCTGCCGTCGGGTGCGAGGTCTCATCCTTTATAGCATCCCAAATGACTTCGAGCTGTTTTGTATGCCTGCGTTTGCTTTTTGCCATCGGCGCGTCATTGTCCGAGGTCTCGGGCGAGCGAAGTTCTCATCTGCTCCCCGATTTCCGCTTCGGCGTAGTAGTTGGGATGGTCGATGCGAATCACGGTTTTGTCCTTGCCACTGACGAAGGCTGCCTGAGCATCGGGATCTAAGCGGAAGCGCACATACTGAACCGCGCTGAGCTTGTCCTCCTTGCTCCGCCCTTCTTCGAAGGTAGCCTGGATGCTGTGGCGGTTGCCGATCGTGAGATAAACCGCTTCATCGATGCCCACGAACTTGAGTAGATCCTGACGGATATGGCTCTGATCCTCAATTTCGATGAACAGAGTCGCGCTGAGCTCGCCGGCGCCGGAAATCAAGTCGTTGTACACGGCGATCTCTTCCCTGATCTTGTCGAGATCGGTGATCCTTTCCGCGCGCATTATTTCCAGGATTTGAAAGGTCAATGTCTTCTTGTCCTCGAAGACCAGAGATACGCGATCGCCGATCGCGAGTCGGCGGTCTTTCTTGTAGTCGATCACTTCCTGGCGGAACTTGTCGCGCACCTTTTCGTACGCGGGTAATCCCATCAGGTCATTCAGGACGATCTTCTCCATATTTCTCAATTCTCCGTCTCTTCCAGGCCATAAGCGAGCTCGAGGACCTGGATGGGATGCAAGGGCCTACGGCCTAGTCCCTGTTCGATTTGGAGTCCCGCAAGCGAGCAATCCGAGACGGTCACGCTCGGCTTGGATTCACGGATCTCGCGTAGCAGAGGTTCCGCCACTTTAAGCGAGAGATCGAAGTACTGCCGCTTGAGACCCCAAGTGCCGTCAATCGCCGAGCATTTCTCTATTGTATGAACGCGCGTGTTCGGAAGGAGTTGCATCAAGTCACGCGATTTGAAGCCGATATTCTGCGCGCGCAGATGACAAGGAATCTGATAGGCCACCTGGCCGGCGCCGCGGACGAAATTCGTGTCCAGCTTTCCCACGGCATGAAGCGCCATGAGATACTCACAAATATCAAAGGTTTTCTCCGCTACCTTGTGCGCGTGATCGCTCTGGAGGAGCGCGGGATACTCCCGCTTCAGCATGTAGCTGCAAGTCGGCGCGGAAACGACGACGTCGTATCCACTCTGGACGAGAGGGTAAAGGGAGTCGACATTCGCTTGGGCGTTTGCCTTCGTCGCTTCAAGGTCGCCGCCGTCGAGGAACGGCATGCCGCAGCACTGCTGCTCGGGACACGCAACCTGCACGCCGTTTCTTTCCAGGACCTTCACGCAAGCCTGGCCCACTTCGGGATTGTTGAAGTTCACGGTACAGGTG
>JBOHVR010000736.1:0-2768 GCA_050735755.1 Binatia bacterium | reverse complement strand
GGGCGGCCCACAATCCGGGGTTGGAGCGCCTCGATATAGCTAACGACGTCAGGAAGCTCCGGCATGCAATTTTAGGTGGCGCGATCCTCCATTCTCGATCCTCAACCTCGACCAGGTTGCGCGCTAGGGCACTCTGCTACGGCCGAAGCAGGAATTGCAACAGCAAGGTGCGCTCGAAGGGTAGATAGTTGTCATCCGAAACCAGATAGACAAATGTTCCTGCTTGGGGATGCTCGTAAACCGCTATGCCCTCGAAGTTATCCACGGCCAGCGGTAGCGCCAGGCGCGCGATTTCGGTTCCTTCAAGGCGGGCGCCTGGGCGCAGGCTGTCGCCCGGGACTCTTTTGATGCGCGCCGACCAACTTCCGAGAAAACCAATCTGCCGCTCCAGAACCAGCAAGTCGCCGTTCTTCAAAACCGCGCAATCGGACGGCGCGAAATCCGCCGACGGGACATAGGAAAGAGAGTGGAATTGCTCTTTCTCCAGTATTCCGCCGGCAAGGCTTCCGTCCGCGTTGCGCAAGGTCTCTGTGAGAATGATCAGCCGGCCGTCGCCAAGAGCGGCAACGCATTCGACGCCGCCGTTCGCTCGCGCGCGGGTGAGTCGGGCAGGCACGGGAATTGGAACAGGCTTGGAAGCGAACGTTGCCGGTGTCGGCGCGTAGCGCCACAAGCGGTGAGCCTGCTCGAACGACACAATGAAAAAGCCATCTTGATCCCGAGTCAAGCCTTCAGAATCGGCAAGCCTGCCGCGGACCGGTTTCCCGTCGGGGGCCAGCAAACGGTCGATTTTCCAATCGCCGAACTCCGCCAAACGTCCATCAGCATCGTGGCGCGCGCGGGCGGAAATCCAGTAGCCGCGGTCGGAGAGAGCCAGCAATGACTCTTCGTTGATCCACAATCCCGACAACCCGCCAAAGCGCCGATCCGAGCTCTTCAGCTCGAACCCGCTGAGAAAAACAAGTTTCCCGATCTGCTTTCGGTCCGGATTTCTAGGGTCGACGTCGACGGCGAAAGCTCTGACCTCGATGGTGCCGGAGGATGGCGAAGACGCCCGGGTGAGATGACAGGCGACAATTACCTCCAGTGCCAGAAGGGCGGCGAGAGCGGAAACTATTTGTCTTCGTGGACCCATCGGAGAAGGATCACTGGAACAAGAGTTGTCAGAGCGAGCGCGGTCCAGGCGAAACGGTAGGAAAAACCTACGTCAACAAGATACCCGAAGATCGGCGGGAATATGACAATGCCAAGAAACGCAAAGGTGCTGCTCAATCCTACTGCCAGGCCGGCAACATTGAGGCCCGCCAGCTCCGAGGCCAGGGTGAGATAAATACCGTTCCAACCCATTACGGTTGCGCCCAGAAGCGCAATGGTCACCCAGATGAACCAAAAGGGAGTCTGAGAGGAAAAGAGCGCTGTCGCGCCGGTCGATACGAACGCTAGAATTCCGACACAAAGAAGGACGGGCTTGCGCCTGCCATAGAAAAATCGATCGCTCAGCACGCCCCAAAAGACTCGGGCGAAAGTTCCGGAAATCTGCCCCAAGGCCAGGAGAGTGGCAGCAAGAGCAATCGACATGCTCAAGGCCTCCGTCAAGTAGAGTTCGATATACGTGAGGTAACACCACTGCCCGCCGGAAAGAACAAACGGATAAACCAGACCGGCCCTTATCTCTTGGCGCCGCAATAGATTGATCAACCGCACTTTTGGCCCCGCAGCCGGCTGCCGCGAACCTGCCAAAGCTTCGCGATAGAGGCCGAGCACCGCAACACCGATCGCCAGCGCAACCACTCCAGCAGCGAGAAGCGCGAAACGCCAGCCATGAGCCAGGGCCAGGGAGGGCAGAGTCAGAGCGGCCAGCGCGCCGCCCAGAGGGACGCTGGTTTGCCGCACGCTCATGGCGGTTCCTCTTTCGCGCGCGGCAAACCATGCGGCCACCGCCTTAGTGCCGGCAGGAGTGCAACTGGCTGTGGCGAACCCGATGAAGATTAAAACACCAAGCAGCGCGGCAAAACTTCCCACCCAAGGCATTCCCATCATGACCACGCCGCTGAGCATCGCGCCCGCGGCAATGACCCAACGCTCGCCAAAGTGATCGACGGCTTTCCCGGCTGCGATGGCAGCGACGACGACCGCCCCGTTGAGAACCGAGCTGATCAGCCCAACTTCCGTCCTACTGAGTTTTAGATCTTGCTGGATGAAAGGAACTAGAGCGGGAATCCCGAGATGAATGATAGCGACACCGACCTGGGCGAGAGTGACGATGCCGAGAATGAACCAGCGGTGCCGCGAGTTTTGCGCATCCAAGGTGATCCTTGATGCATAGACGCAACGCTCTTCAATTGCAATCGCAGGGGTGAGCGGGGCAGCCCACAAATGAACTACCCCGTAGCAAGCTGACCGGGTATCAAAAAGCATTTATGAGAATCTATCCTAACTAAAGTTGTCACCCTCGAGTCTTTTTATCGGGGGTCCAGTCATGGTCTCGCCTGGATTCCCGATAGAAGCCTGTCTGCGTGCGACCACGCACAGGCAGGCATTCGGGAATGGCGGACTTTTAAGAGATCTGGGAACAGATTTTACGCAGCAAGGCTGCGGAAAATAAACCCGTAGAGATCAAAAGTAGAGGTAGGGAGGCGCTGGCAGCGCCGTGGCCCTACCATTTCCGTTCTCCGGGTGGTAAGAAAACGCCATCATGGCAGATAGTTTGAACCCGAAGGACAATCTGCTGCGCGCGCTGCCCTCCGTCGATCGCATTCTGCTTCATG
>JBOHVR010000735.1:0-4439 GCA_050735755.1 Binatia bacterium | reverse complement strand
CGGATGACGGACGAAGGCTCGACCTACACCAGCGTCAAGAAGGGCGGAGGCCAGATCGAATTTGAAGACGAAGATCCCGCAATCCATCACGGTTTCGAAGCCGCGATCCGGGCCGCGGGAGCCCAATGCCAGATGGGCTCTTACCATCCGCGCTGCACGAATAACACCGGAGCTTTGCGAACGGCCTAAAGCCGGAGTTGCGATATGGAATACACTTCCACCGCGCCTCTCGGGAAGCAGAAGGCTTCCTGGATTCCCCAGATGGATAGCGGGTTGGTGCTTATGGTTTTTCTCATTGGCACCCTGGGCTTCTATATCGTTTACCCGCTCATTCTCATTCTCATCAATAGTTTCAACGTGGCCACGATCGCCGAGCCTCCGGTTTACGGCCTCAAAGCGTGGCAGGAGGCTTTCAGCGATAGGGGAATCTGGCAGTCTTTGTTGAATACCGTCAAGATTGCCTTTTTCCTCCAGATCGTCGCGTTTCCCTGCGGCATCTTTGTCTCCTGGTTGCTGGCGCGGACCAATATTCTGTTTGCCAGCGGTTTTGAGTTTCTCTTCTGGGTTTCTTTCATCCTGCCCAACATCGCCACGACGTTTGGCTGGATTTTGCTGCTGGATCCGAATACGGGGCTGTTCAATTCCTGGCTTCGTTCCATCCCCTTCCTCGGCAACGTGAATTTTAACATCTACTCTTTCTGGGGCATCATCTGGGCGCATCTGATGGCGAATGGAATCTCCACGAAAGTCATGCTGATGACGCCGGCGTTTCGCAGGATGGATGCGGCCATGGAAGAAGCCAGCCGCATGTCCGGCGCCGGCACGCTGATCACCATGCTGCGGATTACCGTTCCCGTCATGACGCCGGTGTTGGTGGTGGTGTTTTTACTGGCCGTGATTCGGATTTTCAGCAGTTTTGAGACCGAGCTGCTTCTCGGGATTCCCTGGGGCTTCTACGTCTATTCGACCAAGGTTGTCGACCTCGCCCGACAAGAGCCGCCCCTGGTAAGTCACGCGGCGGCGTTGGGAAGCATTGTTCTGCTTTTTCTCGCGGCCTTTATTCCGTTGCAAAGGAAGCTCATTGCGCGCCGCCAATTCACGACAGTGACAAGCCAGTATAAAGCCAAGATCGTCGATCTGGGGATTTGGAAATATCCCGCGACGGCATTCGTCGGCTTCGTGGTTTTGCTTCTCGATGTGGTCCCCGTCCTCAGCGTCATCGGCGGAAGCTTCATGGTGCGCTTTGGTTTCTTCAACCTGCCGAGAACCTGGACTTTCGAGTACTGGCAGATGGCGCTTACCGATCCCCGCGTGCTGCTGGCTCTTAAGAATACGTTGATCATCGCCGGCAGCGCGGCGTTGATTGGTCCGATCCTTTTTTCTCTCGTCGGCTACGTGCTCGTGCGCACCCGGCTTCCGGGCCGCAATATTTTGGATACGATCTGCTGGTTGCCCTCGGCTGTGCCGGGAGTGCTGTCGGGGCTTGGCCTTCTCTGGATGTTTCTCGGCACGCCGTTCTTCCGGCCGTTCTATGGAACGCTGTTTCTGCTGATGATCGCTTCCATCTTGAGCGGGGTGACCTTGGCGACGCAGATTTTTAAGGCGAACTTTGTCCAGCTCGGAAAAGAGCTCGAGGAGGCGTCGCGCATGTCGGGCGCGGGCTTCTGGCGCACCTACCTGAAGATCGTGGTTCCGCTAATGGCGCAAACGATGATCTTGATCGGCGTGATCAAGTTCATGTTTGCGGCGCAGCAGACTTCGAGCATCATCCTCCTGGCGACATCGGAATCCCGCACGCTCTCGCTCCTCGCCTTGGATCAGGTAGCTTCGGGTGGCCGGGAGGTAGCGAGCATTACCGTTATATTCATCATGACCTTGACGCTTGGCGTTGCTCTGGTTGCGCGATCTTTCGGTTTGAAAGCGGGGATGCGGGCGGATTAGATTGCGAGCCGGCCGATGTGCTCGATCAAAAGTAAAAGGTCAAAGTGAAAAGTAAACAAGACAAGGGATAGGGAAGAGACAGAGATAGCGAGATGGGATTTCTGCGCATACGCAATCTGCACAAAGCCTTTGGTCCGGTCCTGGCAGTCGAGAATCTGAGTCTCGATATTGAGGAGGGTGAATTTTTCACCTTGCTGGGGGCGAGCGGGTGTGGGAAGACGACGACACTCAGGTCCATCGGCGGCCTGGAGAAACCCGACGAGGGAGAAATTCATTTAGGCGAGCGCTGTCTCGTGTCCCGCAAGCGGGCGGTTTTTGTCAATCCCGAAAAGCGCGAGATGGGCATGGTGTTCCAGTCCTATGCGCTCTGGCCGCACATGACCGTATTTGAAAATGTCGCCTATCCACTTAAATTACGTTGGGAAAAGAAGCCCGTGATTCGGGACAAAGTGAATGCGGCCTTAGAGCTGGTGGGTTTGAAGGGGTTGGGGGACCGGCCGGCTCCGGCGCTGAGCGGCGGCCAGCAGCAGCGAGTTGCTCTGGCACGGGCTTTAGTCTTTTCACCGCGCGTCCTTCTTCTCGACGAGCCACTAAGCAATCTGGACGCCCGCCTGCGCGATGAAATGCGCCAGGAGCTGAAGGCGCTGCAACGCCGTGTCGGCGTCACGATGGTATTTGTCACTCATGATCAGATCGAAGCCCTAAGTCTTTCCGATCGCATCGCTATCATGCAGGGAGGCCATTTACTCCAAGTCGGCACTCCCGAGGAAGTCTATCATCGGCCGCAATCGGCCGTGGTGCGCGACTTTTTGGGGAAGATTTTTTCATTGCCGGGACGCATCGTGGAGGCGGGAGACCGGGCCGTTCGGGTGGCCGTTCATGGCTGCGCGGGCGGCTTGACGGTGCCCAGCGCTGAAGCAGGCTCGCCCGATGCTTTTAAGGTTGGGCAGGAGGTTCTGGTGGCGATTCGACCGGAGAAGGTGACGGTCTGGGGTTCCGCGCCCAACGGAAAAAACAATCTAGTTCAGGCCATTCTTGAAAGCGTTCATTTCCTTGGCGATCGGTACGAATATACCGTGAGAATCGGCGACGAAATACGTCTACTGATCCTGCCAGTTTCGGAGACCCGTAAAGCAGGTGAAAAGATCTACCTGGAATTAAAGCCAGAAGAGATCACTCTCTGGTCGTCTACTGCTTCTGCTTAACGGTGGGCTCATCGCGGCGCTCGCACCCCGCCGCCGGTCCAAATCAATTTCTAGTAAGCGCGTAGGGCGGGTTAAGAAGCGCAGCGACGAAACCCACCGCTTTATAGATGGGTATCGCCGGGCTCAACCCATCCTACGATGGTAGATACTTTTGGGCCGCGAGTTGAGAATTCCGGTAATCTCGGTAAAGTGAACGGAATGCTGGACATGAAAAGAGCCATTGTCTTTGGCGCGGGCGCGCTGGCCGTGGTGGTATTGATCGGCGGGGCGTTGTGGACTTCTCAGTCGAGGCGCGTTACCGGCGGCGGATGGGAAGAAAAGCCGCTCGAGGGTTTGCAAGTCTTTGGCCAGGTGCCGCAGTTCAACCTCACGGAGCGCAGCGGCGTTGCGGTTACCGTTGCCGACTTGAAAGGCAAAATCTCAGTGGTCAATTTCATCTACACGAGCTGTCCCGACACCTGCCCGCTGCAAAGCGCCGAGATCAGAGATTTGCAGGAAGGATTTGCGCAAGCAAGCGCAGTTCGCTTCTTTTCGATCACGGTTGATCCGCAGCGCGACACGCCCCAGGTCCTTCGAAAATACGCCGCTCGTTTCAAAGCGGACTCGGAGCGCTGGCTTTTCCTCACGGGAAACAAAGAAGACATCCACCGGTTGGCGCAGGAAGGCTTTCATCTTAGCGCCGCCGAGATCCCGCACGCTCACCGACCGCCTTCCGGCGCGACTCACGCGCATAGCCCGCGCTTTGTTCTTGTCGATCGCAAGGCGCAAATCAGAGGTTATTATTCCTCAACCGACAAAGAAGCGCTGGCGCGCCTGCGCCGAGATTTAGAACGCCTTGTGCACGAGCAAGGCTAGATCCCTGCGAAATCTTCCTGCGCCAACGGCTGGCGCAGCTTGCCAGCCAACAGTCTCTGTGGCTAAATCGGGTGAATAAAGATTGCATGGGTTGAGTCATAATGGATCGGGCCGCTGAAATTCGGCGTCTGGTGTTAGCCTTGAGCATCACCTCGGTTTATTTTGTCGCCGAAGTGTTGGGCGGGATACTTACCAACAGCTTGGCTCTGCTGTCTGATGCGGGCCACATGCTCTCCGACATCGCGGCGCTGGCGTTGGGCCTGTTTGCGTTTGTGATGGCCCGTCGCCCGGTGACGCTGAGGCGGACCTACGGTTATCATCGGCTGGAAATTCTCGCGGCGCTCATCAACGGACTTAGCCTTTGGTTTATCGTCGGGGTGATATTCCACGCGGCCTACAATCGCCTTCTTGATCCGCCGGTGGTGCAAAGCATGGGGA
>JBOHVR010000734.1:0-3643 GCA_050735755.1 Binatia bacterium | reverse complement strand
ATGCGCAGGTGACGTGGGATCCGCTGTGCACGTTCTCCTGTTATCACGGAGCTACCAGCGTGATCATCGGGAATTGTTCGCTCTCAGTCGCGCCGGTCCGGGGCCATGATCTTGAAAAGCTGTTGGGAATGCTTTCTCAAGTCGAGGCCATCCCGATGGATGTGCTGCAGGCGGGCGTGCCGTGGAATTGGGAGACATTTCCGCAGTACATGGACACGGTGGAAAAGAAACTCGGAGTCAACGTCGGCACCTTGATGGGTCACACGGCCATCCGGCTGTATGCCATGGGAGAGGGAGGTCAGGAGCGCGCGGCGACCGAGGGAGAGCTGGAGGAGATGCGCAAGGTGGTGCGAGAAGGCATTCAAGCGGGAGCTTTGGGCCTTTCGCTGTCGCGCAACATGAGCCATTTCGATCTGCGCGGCAAGCTGATTCCGGCCTCTTTTGCGCCCGAGCCCGAGCTGTTTGCGCTGGCGCAAGTGCTGCAGGAAGAAGGGACGGGAGTCATCCAGAGCGGCGGCGGCACCACGCCCGAACTCAAAGATCGGCTGATGAGCCGGCTCTCCGAAACAAGCGGCCGGCGCGTGATCTATAACACCATCGCCGAGAATGCGCGGGCGCCGATGCGCTGGAAAAAGCACCTGGATTTTGTTGAAGAGACGTGCCGCCAGGGAAATCGCGCGATGCCGCTGTGCAGTCCCAACAGCACCGTGGGGCGATTCACGATGAAAAACTGTCAGACGTTCCGGCAGCTTCCCACGTGGCTGGAAATTATGAATTCCTCTGATGAGGAGAAGATTCGCGCCTATGGCGACCTGGAGCTGCGCAAGAAACTCCGGCAGGAAATCGACCTGCCACTGGGCCCCGACTCCCGCTGGTCAAAGCGTTGGGATCTGCTCGTCGTAGAAACGCCCGCCTTGCCGAAGAATCAAGGACTCAAGAGCAAGAGCATCGCCGAACTGGCAAGCGAGCAGCGAAAAGATCCTCTGGATGTTTTTCTTGACCTGGTGGTCGAGGAAGAGCTCAACACGCGGTTTGCGTTAGGGCAGAATAACACTGATCGCGAGGCAATGACGCAATTCCTCAGCAGCCCGTATACGGTCGTGGGCCTTTCCGATGGCGGAGCGCACGTGCAGTTCCATTGCCAGGTGGGCTATAGCACACGCCTGCTGGGATACTGGGTGCGCGAAAGGGCCATCATGCCGCTGGAGCATGCGGTGCGGCGTCTGACTTTCGATTCGGCGACGGCCTTTGGAATCTACGATCGCGGACTGCTGCAGCCGGGTTTGGCGGCTGATTTGGTGGTTTTCGATCCAGAGACGGTGCAGCCACGCCAGTCCGAGGTGGTTCACGATCTGCCGAACAATGGCTGGCGGATGCGCGCGCTCGCTGACGGAGTTGACTGCACTGTCGTCAACGGCGAAGTGTTGATCGAACACGGACAGCACACCGGAGCCACGCCAGGCAAGATACTCAGGAACGCGCTTTACAACGAGACCCGCAACGGCAGTCGTTAATTAATTAGCTCGTAGGATGGGTTGAGGTACGACGTGCCGATACCCATCGTCTCCGTCTGCGGACCGTGGGTTTCGCTAGCGCTCAACCCACCCTACGGGCCGTTCTTCCTGCGAGCGAGAGGGAAGGTGAGAGTGAAAGAAGGAACCATTGGTGGACTATGACCTTTTGATAAAAGGCGGTCGCATTTACGATGGCAGCGGCATGCCTTCGTATCTGGGTGACGTCGGAGTGCGCGGCGGGAAGGTCGTCGAGCTTGGGCGCTTAAAAGCAACGGCACGCCAAGTCATCAACGCCGACGGTCTCGCCGTATCTCCGGGCTTCATCGATTTTCACACCCATCTGGACGCCCAGCTACTGTGGGACCCGCTCGCAACCTCGTCTTGCTGGCACGGAGTGACGACGGTTATTCCCGGCAACTGCGGTCTCGCGCTGGCGCCGGCGCGCCCACAGGATCGCCAGGGCATCCTGCAATCCTTCGTGCGCGTCGAAGCGATGCCGATGTCCGCTCTCAAAGAAGGCGTGCCTTGGGATTGGACGACGTATCCCGAGTACCTGCGCAAGCTTGATCAGCGGCTCGGCGTCAACGTGGCGCCGCTCATGGGGCACTGCGCCGTGCGCCAATACGTGATGGGAGAAGACGCGTGCGCGCGCGCGGCCACTGCGGATGAGATCGAGCGCATGAAGGATCTCGTCCGCGAGGGCGTGCGCGCCGGCGCCATGGGGTTTTCTACCAACCAAAACCCGGTGCACATGCGCGACGACGGTTGTCCCATTCCCAGCCGGCTGGCAACCGAAGAAGAGATCCTGGCGCTCGCGGATGTATTGGGCGAGCTGAATTGCGGCTCGGTGCAGATCTCGCAGGGCAGCCTGGGAGTCTCCAACGACACGGAAAAATCGGTCGGCTTCTTTAACCGGCTGGCAAAAGAGTCGGGCAGGCCGGTTATCTGGCAGAGCATTGCGCATCGCTGGGATCAACCGGACCTTTGGCGCACGCAGTTAAAAATGGCCGAGAGCGCTCTCGCCCAAGGATTGCGTTCCTATCCGCTGTGCAATGCGCGTTTGTTCAATAACCGCTTCACGCTCAAGAACGCGCAGGTCTTCGACGACCTGCCCACGTGGAAGCAAATGATGTTCATCCCCTTTGAACAGCGGGCGCAGCTTTTCCGCGATCCCGAAATGCGGGCGAAGCTCCGCTTTGAAGGGCTGGAAGACAAACGTTCGTCGCGCTTCTCGCGCCGTTGGGATCTGGTTTATTTTATCAAAGCGGCGAAGCGCGAAAATCAGCATCTCGAGCGGAAGAGCGTGGCAGAAATCGCGCGCCTAAGACAACAAGACGTGATCGACGCTTTCCTCGACCTCTCGCTCGAGGAAGGATTGGAAGCGCAGTTTCAAACTTCCAGCACGAATGGTGATGAAGTCGCGGTGGCCGAGATTCTCCGCAGCCCCTTCACTCTCGTCGGGCAATCCGATGCGGGCGCGCATCTGATCTATGACGCCGGGTACGGTTACGCCACTCGCTTCCTCGGTTATTGGATCCGGGAATGCAATGTCATGAGCATGGAAGAAGGCGTGCGCAAGCTGACGTTCATGGTCGCGTCGATCTTCGGCCTTCACGATCGTGGCTTGGTGCGCCCGGGAATGGCGGCGGACCTTGTCGTTTTTGATCCTCAAACCGTGTGCGACAGCGAGCCGGAGATGGTCAGTGACCTGCCTGCGGGCGAAAAGCGTCTTGTCCAAAAGGCCCAAGGCGTCAAAACGACCGTCGTGAACGGCGTGGTTCTAACCGAAGACGGCCAGCATACCGGAGCGTTTCCCGGCCGCGTTCTGGGAAACATGCTGTTGGGTCTGTAGCGTGGTGTTTCAGAAGTTCGGTGAATATTTCGCGGAGTCCCGTCTTCGTGTCCCCCCTTTGACCATCCATGGCAAAGGGGGTTTCGGGAGGACTTCGAGCCTGTTAGAGCAAATCCCCCTCCTTCCCCCTTTTTCAAAGGGGGATGCAGCCGCTGTCACCGGCGGAGTTTTTAAACGAACTTCAGGGACGGGACGCTAGCGACGTGTACTACGGCGCGCGCGGAATCGTCGGTCTCGTCAAGCCAACTTACCGGCCCGGCTCGATGGAAAGCTTTAT
>JBOHVR010000733.1:0-4456 GCA_050735755.1 Binatia bacterium | reverse complement strand
CGACTGTGTTGTTCTCTTGGGGCCCTGCAGCACGAAGAAGGCGAGCCGCCAGGATTGAAATCAGGAACCGCGCGGCTCCTCGAACCGAAACAAGAAAAGTGACGAAGGACCGACAGTTAAAGGACTAAAAAAATGCCCGGTAAAATAACCCATTGTAAAGGCATCCGGTTGAGCGACTTTCTCCCAGATAGTTGTTTGCGGTGGAGCCCCAGCGCCAGCCATGTTGTTGCCGACAATCGTTGATTGACCTGCAATATGTTTATTCAATGACGCGCGATCAGTCGGCCCTCAATATCGGTGGGACCCTCGGCAGCGTAATTGATGATCTAGGGTTTGGCTTCCGCTGCGAACGTGATCGTATCGTAGGCGGTAAGAGAGACCGCAGCGAACCCGATGCTGAGAAGTGTCAGAGCCCAATTCATACCAGCCCCATGAACTTCTTAAGCGCATGTCAGTCACGAATGTTCTGCACAAACCATTCGAGCGGCAAGGGATGTCCCAGCCCCTTCGCCTTGGCCAGTTCGTAGGCTTTGCCGCCGACGGCGGCAAATTGCAGCCCTTGCGTGCCCTGGTTGTTGAGCAGCGTGATTTGCTGCGGATCCGTGCGCCCTTGCCAGCGTCCAACGATAATATCAGGAACCGTGCCGATGTTAGGGTTGTCAATCGAGCGCGAGGGCGCGAAAGGTATTTTCTTTTTCTCTTCATCGGTTCCCGCGAAATAGCCGAACATCCCATCACTGCCATTGACTGTGCCGGGAGGCGGGGCGGCCATGTTAAGAGTGGAAGTGCCTAGACGTGCGATGACATCAGCGCGTTTGATCAGATCGGGACCAACCTCGTTGTTGCGCACATTCGTGACGTGCGTCCCGGGCGCCAGCCATTCGGCCTTGATGACCGGCACCAACGAATCGGTTGTCATGGCGACGATGTCGGCTTCCCTGACGGCTTCGCCCGATCGATCGACAGGCTCGACTGACACCTGAAGCTTCTCCTCCATTTCGCGAGCGTAGTTTTCACGGTTCGCTTGGGTTGGGCTGAAAACCCGAATCTTTTCGATCGGCCGCACCTGGCAAATCGCGCTTGCGTAGGTGCGCGCCATGCCGCCCGAGCCTAATATGCCCAACGTTTTCGAGTCTGGCCGCGACAGGTACTTGGCGCCAAGCCCGGCGCAGGCGCCCACGCGCATGTGCTGCAGGTAGCCGTCATTCATCAGACAAAGCGGCGCGCCGGTGCGGACGCTGAAAAGAAAAATGAGCCCACAGTACGTGCCGCGCTCAATGCAGTATTTGTCTTCGACTTGGAGGTCCCCCTGGCGCTCCCAGGCAAGCATGTCGGATTTCATGCGGATGGCAAAAACGCCAAGCTTGCGCGACGCGCCCTCCATCGTCCCCCAGCGATAGTAGTGCGGATCCTGCGGAACGTAGAAGTCGATGCGCGGCCGATAGGCCGCGTGTTGCTCGCCAAGCTCCCGATAGGCATCCTCCATGACCTCGAGGCAGGTGCGCATATCGAGGACTTGCTGAACGTGTTCGTTGGTAAGGAAGAGCATGATTTGTGCCCCGTCGAGCATCCTATGATTTTTTGTGCCGAGAGGTCAAATCGATTTGGCCTTGACACCTTAGCGGCGCAAATCTATTTAAGGTTGAGCTTGTTAGCTCGTCTATTGAGGTGCGTATGGAAAGCCCTTTTCGCGCGCAACTGACAGCCACTCGGGATAAACGGCACAGCAAGAATCATCGCTTTTTTGAGTTGTGGTCACAGGGAAAGCTGACTCGAGAGCAAACGGCCATTTACTGCATGCAGCACTTTCACTTTGTCGGCGAGTATCTGAACTGGATGGCTTACGAAGCGTCGCAGATTCGGGAACGGGATGCGAAAGCCTATCTTTTTGAAAATTTAGGCGACGAGGAAAATCCGGAAGACCGCCATTTGGATATGCTGTTGGATTACGTCGTGAGCTGCGGACTGCCGAGAGCGAGCGTCGAGAAAGCCAAAGCTCTTCCCAATACTGAGGCGCTGCAGAATTGGGGCTGGCGTTTGGTTTACCAGCGACCGTGGCAGATCGCTTTAAGCGGCATGTTTATCGGCTTGGAATCACAGTTCACGGATATCTGCAAGAAGGTCGTTCCAGCTTTGCACAAGCATTACGGCTATAAGCCTGGGGCGCGGGAGATCCGCTTCTTTGAGCAGCACATCGGCGCAGACGAGGTCCACGCTGCGAAGGGACTCGCCATAGTGGAAAAATACTGCACTTCCCCGGAGCTTCAAGAACAGGCCGATCGAGTCGTTGAAGAAGCGACGGGCAAAAGATGGGCTTACATGAACGGCATCTATTGGTATGCCCTGCACGGAAGGGAAGACGACACGCCTGGTACCGACAAATGAATCTCACCGAAATGCAAAGACTGAAGAAGGCAAAATGCTGGAGGATACGTACGGCGTCTTTGCTTCTTTACTGGACGATGAACCTCGCGCTGCGCGGTGAAGCTATCCGAGCGCAATTTGCGTATCTTGACGAAAAGGAATTTGCACAGGCCAAAATTTCCGATCCCAAAGACTTCTTCGACAATTCCTTTGTCGAGACTCTCGATAAGACCAGGATTTCTCTCCAAGCTCGGCAAGAGCCGATAACGGCCCGGATTTGAATCTTCGCCAGCTCGAAATCTTCTACGCCGTGGCCCAGCGGCTGAATATGAGCGCGGCCGCGGCCGATCTGCGCCTCACGCAACCCGCCGTCAGCCTCCAGATCAAATCGCTGGAAAAAAACCTGGGAATCCGTTTGCTGGACCGAAGCGGCGCAAAGCTGCGCCTGACCGAGGCGGGAGACGTGCTTTACCGCTGCGCCGTTAGCGTCTTGCACGCCAAGGACGAAGCGCTCCGTTCGATCGCCGAGCTAGGCGCGGCGACAAAGGGAAAGTTGGTACTGGGTGCGAACATCACCGGTGGAATGTATCTTCTGCCGCGGATCGTTAGGAATTTCAAGGAGTCCCATCCGAAAACGGAAGTAGTCTTTGAGATTGAATCCACGGATCGGATTTGCGAGCGGGTTTTGCAAAGCGCTCTCGATATGGGGGTGGTCGGAGGTCCAACCGAGGATCGTCGCTTGGGTGTGGAAGTCATCTGCCCCGATCCCATCGTCATGATCGTATCTGCGACGCATCCTCTGGCAGACCGCCGCGCGATCGCGGTCCGCGAACTCAATAATCAAGCCTGCATATTGCCGGCGCACGGATCCAGGACACGGCAGCTCGTTGAGAAAAAACTCAGAGAGGCCGGCGCTGCGCCGCAAGTCGTCATGCAACTGGTTGGAACCGAAGCCGTTAAGAAAGCGGTGGAAGCGAATCTGGGCGTCGGGTTTGTTTCGGGTTACGCTGTGGAGCGCGAGTGCTTTTTGGGCGAGCTCAAGATTGTGAAGCTGAAGGGACTCGAGTTAACCCGGAACATGGAATTGATCTACCGTAGGCAAAAGTATTTCTCTCCAGTAGCCCAGCGTTTCAGGGAGTTTGTGCACACCTACGCGCAAGAGCACCTGAAGATCCGGCCAGTGGGAGCGCGCCAGAGCTTGCCGGTATAAGCAATTACTTATACCGGATAATCTCATTATTTATTTGTTTTCCGGCTTGAGTGACAGCATAGTTCTTTCATGCGCTACGGCTTTGTCATTGATCACAACCGGTGCATTGGCTGCCATGCCTGCACCGTTGCCTGCAAAGAAGAGCACAACGTTCCGCTGGGTGTTTACCGGACTTGGGTCAAGTACATCGAAAGAGGCGAATTTCCAAATGCAAATCGCCACTTCGGCGTCCTTAGATGCAATCACTGCGACGCCGCCCCTTGCATTGAGATTTGTCCTACCGTTTCGCTATTCCGGCGGAAGGACGGGATCGTTGATTTCGACAGTGAACGCTGCATCGGCTGTAAATCCTGCATGCAAGCCTGTCCTTATGACGCCTTGTATCTTGACCCCCAGAGTCACACTGCGGCTAAGTGTAATTTCTGCGCCCACCGCGTCGAAGTCGGGCTCGAACCCGCGTGCGTTATTGTTTGTCCCGAACAGGCGATCCTTGCGGGCGATTTGGATGATCCGGCGAGCCAGGTGAGCAGGATCGTCGCGGGACAAAAGGTTCGCGTTCGCAAGCCGGAAAAGAGCACTCAACCCAAACTCTTTTATGTCGGCATCGATGAAGATCTCCTGCAGCCGGCTCGAATGGAAGCTCAGCCGACGTATCTCTGGGCGGAGAAGAATTCTGCCGAGGACGCGTACTTGTCAAAGGAGGAGCAAAAAGGAAAGGCTGGTTCGAATCGAGCGCGGGAAGTCTACGACGTTTCTCACCCGGCGCCTTGGGGAAATAAGATCGCCGCCTACTTGTGGACCAAATCGATTGGCGCCGGCGTGCTCGTTGTCGCCACGATTCTATTAACGTTGGGCTTCGATAGTAAGTTATCGCTATTGACT
>JBOHVR010000732.1:0-9572 GCA_050735755.1 Binatia bacterium | reverse complement strand
GCCTACAGAGGCTGAGTTTCACCGCGCTGCTTACTGCACGCCGCGGGGAGATGAGTTTCCTTATCCCTGGGGAAGAGAGACGCCGTCGGCGGCGCACGGTAATTTTAACTTTACTCATTGGGCTCCCACTCCCGTTGGCATACATTCCGCCGGGTGCAGCGCATGGGGCGTGTATGACTTGGCCGGAGACGGATGGGAGTGGACCGAAACGCCTTTCGCGCCTTTTCCGGGATTCGAGCCTTACATCAAAACCTATCCGGAGTATTCGGTGGATTTTTTCGACGGCAAGCACTATGTGCTCAAGGGGGCTTCCTGGGCTACGACGGTTGACCTGGTCCGCCCCAGTTTCCGCAACTGGTTTCAGGCCCGCTATCCCTATGTCTTTGCAAAGTTTCGTTGCGTAACAGAGATCTCGTGATCCAAGGCGTACGTTATGAAAGCTATATGGAAAGGCGCCGTCCTGGCTGAATCCGATAAGACAGTTTTAGTCGAGGGCAATCACTACTTTCCGCCGGAATCGGTCCGCAGAGAGGAGGGCCTGACGTTGCAAAGAAAATTTCTATTTGACATATTGGCGAAAGCCAGCATAGCTTCAACGTTAGAGGCTTGGCTCCTGGGCCGGCGCTGCCGGCATACTCGAATGCAAAATTCCGCTGGACTCTCATTCGATTTTGTATGGGAAATTCACTAATCAATACCGGGCATAGAAAAACACAGGAGGGGGACATGAAGCGACGGGCGTTCTTGAAACAGGGTCTTGTGGTTTCTGCGGGGTTAGTGCTTGGGGGATTCCCAGCTCGGTCTGTACGCTCGGCGTCTGTCGCCGGAGCAGCGAAGTGGCGCTCGTTCGAAGTCGTCACTAAGGTGGAGATTCTCAATCCCTCGGGTGTGACGAGGGTCTGGCTCCCCCTCCCGTTAATGACCGGCACGGATTACTTCAAGAGGCAGGAAGATAAGTGGAAGGGTAACGCCGCCGTTGCCCGCACAATTCGGGAGAACAAATATGATGCTGGGATGCTTTACGCCGAGTGGCCGGCTTCAGAGAAAACCCCAGCCGTTGAGTTGACAAGTCGTTTTGAGGCTCGTGATCGGCAAGTCAATTTCAACCAGCCGGATCCGTCGGTGAAGGAAGATAAAACAATTCTTCAGAAATACCTGCGGCCGACGCAATTGCTGCCGACAGACGGCATCGTCCGTAAAACATCGGGTCAAATCACGAAAGGACTTAAAACCGACGTCGACAAAGCGCGAGCGATTTATGAATGGATCGTCGACAATACGTTTCGCGATCCTAAAGTGCGAGGCTGCGGGCTCGGCGATATCAAAACGATGTTGGAAACGCGGAATTTGGGTGGCAAGTGCGCCGACCTGAATGCGCTTTACGTTGGTTTGGCGCGCGCCGCAGGATTGCCAGCGCGAGACGTCTATGGAGTGCGCGTTGCAGCGTCAGAAGCATTCAAGAGCTTGGGCAAAAGCGGCGATATTACCAAGGCACAGCACTGCCGCGCAGAGGTTTATCTAAGTGGTTACGGTTGGGTTCCCGTTGATCCGGCCGACGTCCGGAAGGTCGTACTTGAAGAAAACCCAAACGGCCTGACCCTGCAGGATCCGCTCGTCGAGAAGGCGCGGGCGAAGCTGTTCGGCGCTTGGGAGATGAACTGGTTGCCATTCAATTACGCCCACGATTTGCAATTGCCGAACTCCGCGGGACGGCCGGTCCCATTCCTCATGTATCCTCAAGGCGAAACGGCTGATGGACGGCGGGACAGTCTCGATCCGGAAAACTTCCGCTATACCATGACCTCCCGCGAGCTTACGACGTAACGACGCGCGCTCCGTTCAGCATTGACGACGCCGCCATGACGGAGGCCTCGCTGTTTCCGCGATCCAAGTCCGTCGGGAACTTTTGGCTTTTGAGCGGACTCAGCCGACCTTGGTTCCGCTTTACGCCGGGCGCTAAAAAAGGTCTATCGATTCCCCCTTCCTTGAGCCGAATATTCCCCATCGCGTCGGGATGTTGGAAGTGGTAAAAATGGATCTGGGAGTCAACCTTCTATGGAGCAGCGGCAAGATCTCACCACCCATCGGTCTGCGCTTCTGTTTCGCGCCGAAAGAGAAATACGAACCGGAAAGTATGGCGCGGCGGCTTGTGCTTTGGAAGGATTTCTCCAGCGACACCCCGAGGACCGTGAAGCTTGGCTGTATCAGCTATTGGCAAAAATCAAGCTTCACGGAGTTGGCGCTTTCGCCAAGGAAATAGACCGGATTGAAGAGTTTGTCGAACTTAAAGAAACGGAAAGGTGGATCGTTCGCCAAATCTTTTTTGTGCTTTATGACGACGCGCTCAACCGCGGCGATCACGAGCGCGCATTGTTCTGTCAAACTTCATTGAAAGAATTATTTTCGGGCTCTTCCATTTCTGCAACCGCAGGCATTGCCGAGATCGAGAGACTCATCCAGGAGAAGAGATACCCTGAAGTCTTGACGGCGCTCCAATCTCATCCCAGGAGAGAGGCGCCGGGCATTGAGCTAAGGCTTTACCGTCTTTTCGCTTCGGTGAAGGTTCACTCTTGCGCCGGCCACGAGCGCGAAATCAATGAATTTATAAAGACGGAAGGTCTTTCCGGCAAGCAAAGGGAGATTCTCAGGCAAATATTCGTTCTGGGTTTTGAGGAAGCCAGGAAGGAGAACCGGGAAGACAAGGCGTGGGTTTATCAACGACTCGCGCGACGGCTCGTCCTGGGAGAACCTTTGGGACAAGTTGGGCTCAGCAGCGAACAGCCTGTGCCAATCGAAACGGCGCCTGCGACTTCTCCTGAACGGCGCGAGGAGCCGGTTGCGAAAGCATTGGGCGACTCCGTTTTACGGCGCAGGGGCGAAGGGCAAATGCCGCGGCATGTAAGTCTTCTTTTGCTAGCAGCCGTTGTCGTTATGACCGCCGTTGGTGTGGTCACTTACGAATCCGGAGAGGTGAGTCAATCCACGCCGGCGCTTCCGGCTCCGAGGCAAAGCCAACCAGCCCCCGTTGCCGAAAATATTGCGTTGATATCGGAGGCAGGGGATCCCAGGGTGGCGGCCGCGACGGAGGAAAAATCTCCGCCGGTTCCCCAACATGAGATCAAGGCAGCCAGAGCGACTAAAAAGACCGTCGCAAAGAAAGCGCGTGTTATTCCCCAAAAGAAGAAGGTCCCGGAGCGTCCCGCCAAGCCGCCGCGACGAGAAAGAGTCAAGGAAAGCGAGGGCACGGTTAGGATTCGCGCCGAAGTGCCGCTGCGCGGAGAGCCGCGCTTCGGCGCGCCGGGGTTGGAGGTCATCGAAAGCGGCTCGATTGTGCATGTTCTCGGTACGCGCGGAGACTGGTTGGAAGTTCGGTCTCAATCGGGCGGCGTGACCGGATATGTCAGAAGAGAGTTTGCGCTTCCCACGCAATCTGAACCGCGCCCGTAGCGGATCACAGAGAGATAAACCTGGAGTAGGGGAGTGGTGGAGTAAGGGAGTATTGGGCTTCCTACTATTCCGTCACTCCAGTACTCTCTCTCCACAATTCTTCCCGGGGATCCATTTTGAGCTGGGATCTGACAAGCTATTTTGCCCAATTTAACGGCGCTGAGATGATCGATTTCAAGCAGCGGCTTGACGCGGATATCCGCGCCGCGCGCGAGCGGGCTGGCGCTCTTAAAAGCCTTATGGTCGAGACCCAGCGGCGCCTCGTTGGGGACACGCTGGAAGAGGGCGGAGAAGATCCTTACTTCTGGGCATCGAAGCTGCACTTCTACATCACGGGAACAACTTTTTATAATTTTCCCTACACTTTCGGGTTTCTTTTGAGCCGCGGCCTTTTCTCGCTGTGGAAAAACGAGGGCAGTAAATTTTTACCCAGATACGAAAACTTCTTGCGCCTTGCCGGCAGCGATACGGCGGAGAACGTCGCGCGCAGGACCATCGGCCGTGATTTGGAGTCGCCGGCGTTTTGGAGCGAAGCGATCGCGAGCTTGGAAGAGCCGACGAAGCGTTTTGAGGAGCTTGTGCCTAAAACTCAAGTTGTCTTTTCGAGTTGACCCGCCAACAAGGCGCTCCGTAATAGATCGATCGCGGCAAGGCTCATGCGCGCGCGGTCGTGGGCGCTGGCGCCGGCAATCGTCGTCGTTTGGTTGAGGAAATGCTCTCCGTCCGTCGCGGTGATATAAGTATGCCCGCCCGACATGTTTTCCAGTTGCCGGTCGGGATCCGGCACCGCATGCAGCGCGAGGCCCAGATCGCTTCCTGCCTGCTTGCGCACGGCCCAGGCCAGCTCTTCTGTCAAAGCCATAGGTTCGCGCAACAGTTTCTCTACGTGGTCCGGACGGCGTGAGCTTGCCAGCAATCCCCGTAGGGACTCAACGCCGTTGCTGATCATCCCGAGCAAGAAGTGCTCCGAACTCGCCTTCTGTATCCGTTCGGCAAGCTGGCCGCATGTCACGTCTTCATAGACCGCAACGGTCTGGTTTTTCTGGCGCAAGAGACCTCCGACTACCTGTTCCATGGTCTGATCATCGGTGGCAAAAATGTGATTCCCGAGCAGCGCACGGACGTGCGACTCTAGAGGCCCGATGAGTCTGGAAGCCGCTTCCTTGTTGGACGCCTTCGCTGCAATGCGGACGTCGACCTGTCCCGGGTGGGCGAGAACACCGACGGTAGGGTTACTGGAATTGGCGATTAGATCTCCGATCCGATCATCAACGGCGCTTTCCCCCAGACCGATGATTTTTAGTACACGGTAGGTGATGATCTCATTGAGATCGAATTTGTTGCGTAGATAGGGTTCGACTTCGTTTTCAAACAACCATTTCAGCTCGACCGGAACGCCGGGCAAAGAAAAGATAACGCCACGGGGGTCTTCGACGATAAAAGAGGGGGCGGTGCCGTTTGGATTTCTAACGGGGATCGCGGCTTCGGGTATGTAAGCCTGGCGCCGGTTGTTCGGCGTCATGCTGCGCCCGCGCTTACGGAACAGTTCCTCGATCTGTTCCATCAGGTCGGAATCAAAGACAAGCCGGCGACCGGTCACTTCGGCGACGATCTCGCGCGTGAGATCATCCTGGGTGGGTCCGAGGCCGCCGCTCGTAATGACGATATCCGCCCGTTCCCATGCGCGGCCGATCACTTCTTTCATGCGGCCGGGATTATCGCCGACGACCGTCTTGTAAAATAGGTCGATGCCAAGGTCGGTAAAACGCTGCGCCATCCACGCGGAATTGGTATCCACGATCTGGCCGAGAAGCAGCTCGGATCCGATAGCGACGATCTCGACATTGGGCATACGAATTTCCCTCTCCGGCCACGAGCTATAACACCGCCCCGGAACGCTATGCAATCTCCTGAGACCTCTGTTTGACCCTCGATGAGGCGCGTGGCTGCGCGCGAGCGCTTTACAATCTTGGTGTGAGACAGTAAATTGCGGCTCAGCGATTCAACCCAAAAACTCTCCGAAGATCGATAAATCCTCATTCCCCACCAACATGGTTTTGGGGGAGGCAATGAACGACATTTTCCTTAGCTACGCCAGCGCAGATCACGAAAGAACCCGCAATAATTTCGGCGTGAACCATTGCATCTCCTACTCCAATCTGCTGCGGCATTAACCGGATGACATTCGCAGAAACCAATCTGATCGGGGGCTTCGTTGGGGGCATTTTGATCGGTATTGCCAGCGTGCTGCTGCTTGCCACGAATGGCCGTATCGCCGGCGTATCGGGAGTGCTGGCTGGCATCCTCTTCGCGCGCGGCGCCGGGGAGCGCATGTGGCGCGTCGCCTTTGTGACGGGACTTGTGGTGGGGGCCTGGGTCTACAGCTCGCTGCGGGGAGGTTTACCGCTGCACTTTCAAACTCAGGGTGCGCTCCTTGTAATCGCGGGATTATTGGTCGGGTTCGGCACACGCCTCGGTTCCGGCTGCACTTCCGGCCACGGCGTGTGTGGTCTGGCGCGCCGCTCGCCGCGCTCGCTGGCAGCCACAGCCACTTTCATGGCCGTTGCCATCGGCACCGTTTTCATTGCGCGGCACGTTTTGCCATGAAGGAAAGCGCCAGCGCGTTTTCGGCGGGTATCCTGTTTGGGTTGGGATTGGCCGTCTCTGAAATGATCGATCCCGCCCGAGTCATCGGCTTTCTCGATGTCGCCGGACGCTGGGATCCAACGTTGCTGCTCGTCATGGCTGGGGCGCTCGCCGTGACGACGCCCGGGTTTTCGCTCATTCTACGCCACGGGCGCCCGCTCCTCACCCGCGAGTTTAGCCTGCCTGCCAGGACCCGGGTCGATGCGCCACTCGTCGCCGGAGCCGCGATCTTCGGCATCGGCTGGGGATTGGCCGGCTTTTGCCCCGGCCCCGCTTTGGCCGCGTTAGCATCCCTCTCGCCAACCGTGATTGTGTTTGTTGTTGCGATGATCCTTGGGCAGTGGCTGGCGGTGCGCATTGAGACCCGGCTCGAATAAATGCGGAACTCCAACTCTCCGTAAACCGTTCATGTTCAAAACCAACGCGGTATCACTGAACGGCGTTTTTTTGGCAACCATTGGTCGGGGGAGCGCACCCGCCTTTGAATTATGCCGTGAGGTTGCGTACCCTAAGGCCGTGAACCAGAAGAACGTGCGCAAGCTGAAGCAAGGCTAGGAGGCAGTCACATGTTGTTTCGGGAACTCAATCGCGGTAAGTGCAAAACCTACGTTATTGCGTGTGAGAATAGTCGCAAGGCGGTCCTAATCGATCCGATTCGCGAGAAGGTGGATCGATACCTCGCTTTTTTCGCTTATCATGGTTTGAAACTCGATGCGCTTATCGACACGCACACGCATGCCGATCACCGGACAGCCTGCATAGAGCTTAAGGACCTGACTTTAGCCAAAGTTGTCATGCATGAAAGAGCCCCGGCGCCGCATGTGGACGTGCACGTTAAGGACGGAGGCAAAATCCCCGTCGGAGACTTGCAGCTACAGGTGATGCACACGCCGGGACACACTCCTGACAGCATGAGCCTTTACATCGAAGGTCGCGTTTTTACCGGCGACACTCTGTTGATCCGCGGGACGGGTCGCTGTGATTTTGCCGGCGGCGATCCCGGGGATCAGTTCGACTCGATCACACAGAAACTCTTTGGCTTGCCGGACGCAACTTTGGTTTTTCCCGCGCACGATTACCGGGGCAATACCCACTCCACTATGGGCGAAGAGAAGCGCTCGAATCCGCGCGTGGCGGGCCGGACGCGATCGGAGTACATCGATGTTATGAACAATCTGGGGTTACCCCTGCCGGACAAAATTCAGGAAGTTCTCCAGCCGAATCAGTCCGCTCTCGACGACGATCGCCTGCGTTTTCCTTCTCTGGCAGAGCTCAATCAGGTGCGCCAACTGGCTCCCGATCAAGTACGGGCCCTTCTGGACGCGGTGCCGCCGCCCGTTCTCGTGGACGTTCGCGAGCCGGACGAATACCGCGGCGAGTTGGGCCACATTTCCGGAAGTCTTCTCATTCCTCTTAAAGACTTGCCGTCACGAGCAGGAGAGTTGGAGGGTTATCACGCTCGAGCCGTGGTTGCAATCTGCCGTTCCGGCGTGCGCAGCACCACCGCCGCCGCCATTCTAACCGGGCTCGGTTTCGAACAGGTGTTTAACCTGAAAGGCGGCATGCTCGACTGGAACAATCAAAATCTTCCGGTGGAGCGCGCGGAGCCGGCGTCGTAACCGGAAATCATTTCGCCGCCGGACCCAAGACAACCTGCGCCAGTTGATCGATTTTGATCCAGCGCGCGAAGGCGGCTTGCACCTCAGCCGCTGTGAGAGACTTGTAACGTTCGGAGGCGCGGATCGGTTCGTCCAGGGGCAGATCCCTTAACGATCGTTGCAGCAGTCCGGCGGCAATTCCGTGGGTGCTCGACTCGCTCAGCGGAATCCCCCGCAGCAGCAGGGTTTTGGCGCGTAACAGCTCGACAGCGCTGACGGGCTTTGTCTGCATGTCGCGCAGGTTCCGCTCGACAAGGGCTTTCGCTTTGTACACATTGGGAGGGTCGCACGCATAAGACACCGCGAAGACGGAACGGGTCTTCCCGCTCTGAAGCTGCGCCTCAATTGCATAGACCAGACCGGTCTTCTCGCGCAGGTCCCGGTACAACCGGCTGGCGTAGAAGCCGCCTGAAAGGACCTGCAGTCCAAGCTGAAGGGCGTAGTAGTCAGCGTCTTGCCGCTTCAGCTCGAAAGTTTGTCCAAGCGTCACCTCATCCTGGACCCGGCTGAGATCCGGTATGCTCGTGGCGGTTGCCTTATTACGGGGGACGGGGGGCAGATCCGTTTTGGGTTTCCGCCCGCGCGCTTGCCATGAGCCAAAATACTTTTCGACCTGCCGCCTTGCCTGCTCCGGGCTTACCCGGCCGATGACGACAATAGTTGTGAGGTCGGGGCGAAAAATGTTTTCGTAGTAAGAGCGCACGTCTCGAAGCTGAAGCGCCGCCAGCGTCTCCGGCAGGGCCTGGCGTAAGGTCGGATCTTTTTCGGGATAAATCGATTGCAGGAAGGCCCGCTGCGAAAGGTAGATGGGGCTTTGGAGACGGCCCGCCACCGCCTGAAGGGTGCGCTGCTGCACGGCTTTGAATGCCGCTTCAGGCAGCGCCGGGCGCAATATATTGTCCGCAAGCAGCTCGACGCCGCGGTCGAACCGATCCGCCAAGACTTGGAGCGAGAAATGGGTTCCCGCGGACACCTGCGCGCCGATCTCATCGAGCGCCTCTTGGAACGCGAGCCGCTCCAGCTTGGTGGTGCCGTAGGCAAAAAGGTGACCCAGAATCTCGTCCACCCCTTCCTTTCCTGGCGCAACCTGCAGTTCAGCTCGATGTTTGACCTCCCCGTAGAGACTGACCGTGTCGCTGATGTCCTCCGTTTGAACGATCAAACGCAGGCCATTGGCCAGTTCTGTGACCATGGGATTGACGCGTGACGTGGGGACCGCTAAGGGAGCCAGTGTTTTTTTTGCCCAGGCGGGCAGGGGCACCGGTTTAGTTTCTTTAGGAGTGAAAGACTCGGTCGCTGGACGTGAATTTGAGGCTGCAAGGGGTTTGCCCGATTCGCGCGGTGTCAATACCGCAACGACGGCACTCTCGTTTACGAGGTACTTTTTGGCGACTCGATTGACGTCCGCGACGGTAACCTTCTTGATGGCTTCGATATCGTCATCGGGTGAGTTGCGGCCTTGAACTGCTAAGGCTTGCGACCACTCGCCCGCCAGTCCTGCAATCGAGTTCCTGCGGAATTCCGCCTCCGCGACGTCGCGGCGTTTCGTCGCCTCGACCAGATCGGCCGAAAAGCCGTTCCCAATGTAGCCGGCGATAATATGCTTCATTTCGGCAACCAGCGCGGAGCTGTCTTGTCCCGGCGCGAATGCGGCGCTGGCGAAACCCAGGGCGACTTCAGGAAAAGCGATGCCGTCAAAGCCGCCGGACAGCGACTTTCCTTCGGCGGCCAAAGCGTACAAGTCGCCTCTCCGGCTGTCCAGGACGTCGGCCAGAATGACTCCCGCGGCAAAATCCGGATCAGCATATCCCGGCAGACGAT
>JBOHVR010000731.1:0-7502 GCA_050735755.1 Binatia bacterium | reverse complement strand
AATTCGTAGGGCGTGCCCTGATACTTGCGCACCAATTCGTTCCAGGCGGCCACCTTTTGGTCTAGGGCCTTGATATAAGCAAAGGGATCTTCACCGGGGAGCGGCGTTTCGAGAATCTGTTGAAACGCCTCGAGCGCCGCGATTTTCTGCTTGGCCTCCGCGCCGAGGCGCCCGTTTTGCTCGCTGACATTCCGAAAATAACCCAGAGCCCGTTCATATTCTCTAAGCTTCTCATAAGCCGTGCCCTTGGTAAAAGCCACGATGTCGGAAGATCGACGGGGATTCTTTCTTTCGTAATCCTCCAGCCGCAGCAGCGTGGCCTTCATCACGTTCATTCCGGTGACGTCCTTGGAAATCGGAAATCGATAGAGGTCCTCGCGCGCGAGTCTCTGAAAGTCCTTCAGAATGTCGAGCAAGCCTCCCGCGGGCACGTATTGGGGGTCCGGAACGGTTTTAGTGGAGCAACCGAGAAAGGTCAAAAACAAAAAGAGGATCAGGCGTGTAAATCTTAGGGACACTCTTAAATCGAAGATTCTTTCCGAAGTTGCAGAGCAAGTCAAGATGACTAGCGACGGCGACAGCGAGGTTTTTTCGCTCTTTAATCTCTTTATTCCCGCACCTTCAAGAGTCTGTCATTCCCGCATGCTTGAATCGGGAATTCCGGCGCAACGATGACTCGACCCCCGACACTTCGACAGACTGCTCAGGGTCGTGGTGAGCGGAGTCAACTACGATAAGACATTCGGGGTGACAACGTTTGAAGCTCGCGAGTTGGCCATCGCGGAGTCTGCTCTGAGCCCCGCGACTGAGTCAAGATCAGCTCCGGCGCACGGGTCAACCATCCTACGTTCATCCCGTCGTGATCAAGGAATAGAACAAAACGAGCTCTTTATGGGTCGCGGCAAAATCGTGGGGAATTCCTTTGGGAATGTGACAGATCACTCCCGGTTGGAGCGTTATGCGGCGGCCGTTTAGGCGCAGGCGGCCACGGCCTTTAAGCACGTGACAAACAACGTCCTTGTCCGGATGACTAATTTGTTTTGCGTCCGAGCGCTTTTTGCGCGTGAAGGAAATCAGGCCCGTGGTAAATCCGCTGCCGCTCGCGCACTCCTTATAACTTATCTCATCGCTGATCGGCTTGAGCCGGCGCAATGCCGTCTGCAGTCTTACGACCTTCATCTCGCTGTCTCTGTCTATTCCCGGATCGCCGCGAAAATTTGCTGGATCGCCTTCTCCGCCTCATGGGCGGGAACACGGCAAGAGCCTACGACTCGATGGCCTCCTCCGCCGTGCTTTTCCAGCAACGCGCCGACGTTCACCTTCGAGGTCGCATTGAAGATGTTGTAGCCGACGGAGATGGCGACTGTATAAGGCCGCTGCGGATCATCGGCGATCTTCATCGAGATGTTGCCGCTGGGAAATAGAGTGTACAACAAAAAACGGTTGCCGTCGGGCACCTCTTCGACGCCGCGTAGATCGACGTAGATGACGTTGCCCTTGAGCGTTGTGCGTTTTAGTAGAATCTGTTTCAGGCGCTCCTGCGCCGCCAGGATTTCCTGACAACGTTCATGGACGATGGAATCCGCTAACACGTCTTGCAATGGCAGGTCGCGCAGCAACGCGATGAGATGTCGCCAGTACGGCTCATCGTTTTCTTTTTTCCCATCGATGGTCATCGAAATCAGCACATAGCCTGCGGGATTGAGCGCGTCTTCGGGGGTGAGGTTGCCGCTGTCCACGCGATCGGTCTCATGGAGCAGATACTGAAATCTCTCTGAGGTAATCCGCTCAAGATCCTCTTGAACCCTTTTGCCGTTTGCCTTTTGCTCTTTGACTTCTGTCGCCGTGTAGTATTCGTAAACGACGCGGGCCGCGCTGGGCGCAAGACGGAACCCGCCTTTGCCGGGAACAATGGTCGGGTTTCTGGTTTCGGCCTTCTGGTTTCCGGTTTCGGGTTGGGAACTCGAAACTAGAAACTCGGAACTCGAAACTCCGGCATACGCTTCCCATGCCGGCGCGTTCGTGTAGTGATGATCGAACCATAAAGCGCAGTTCCGATGATAGGGAAGATTGGCGATGATGTCTCCTGGACGGATGTCGACCGATCCGTCCTGCATGAACTTGGGCTCGACAAACAGGTAGGAGTCTATCGGTTCCATTGCGGTGATGAGGGAACCGCAGACCACGCCATCGAAATCCGGACGGGTGACCAATCTCATGCGCTGAGAACCTCCGCGAGCGACAAAACGTTCAATCCAAAAGCGGTCGCTACCCCGCTGTGCGTAACCTTGCCGCGATAAGCATTGAGTCCCTTAGACAAGGCGGGGTTTTCTCGGGCGGCGCGAACAACTCCCTTATCGGCAATCTCCAGACCATAGGAGAGAGTCGCATTCGTCAAGGCATAGGTCGACGTATAGGGAACGATGGCCGGCATGTTTGTGACGCAATAATGGACCACGCCTTCCGCGACATAAATCGGATCGTGATGCGTTGTTGGGCGCGACGTTTCTGCGACGCCGCCCTGGTCGATCGAGACATCAACGAAGGCCGCGCCCGGCTTCATCAGCTTCACCAGAGAGCGCGTGATGAGCTTGGGGGTTTTGGCGCCGGGAATCAGGACTGTGCCGATCAGCAGGTCGGCATCAACGGCTTCTTCCTCGACGTTAGCGCGGTTCGACATGAGCGTCGTCACATGTCCTCCCAGGATGTCGTGGATGTAGCGCAGCTTAGCGGGATTAATGTCCAAGACGCTCACGTACGCGCCCATGCCGTTGGCGACCTGGCATGCCGTGGTGCCGGCAATGCCGGCGCCCAAGATGACGACTTTTCCGGGACGGACACCGGAAGCTCCGCCGAGGAGGATTCCGCGGCCGCCGTTCTCAGCCTGCAAACACCAACCGCCGACCTGCACGGAGAGACGCCCCGCGATTTCGCTCATCGGCGTCAAAAGAGGCAACGAGCCGTCTTCCAATTGGATCGTCTCATAGGCAACCGCCGTAGCTCCACTGCGGCAGAGCCCCCGCGTGAGTTCTTCGTTCGCCGCCAAATGAAGGTACGTAAAAAGGATCAGATCATCACGCAGAAAGCTAAATTCGGTAGCGAGCGGCTCTTTTACCTTGATCACCAAGTTGGCCTGATTCCAAACTGCGGCTGGAGACTCGAGAATGGTTGCTCCGGCGCCTTCGTAGGACCGATCCAGAATCCCGCTCCCTAATCCGGCGCCTTTTTGCACTAGAACTTTGTGGCCGTGGGAGATAAAAGCGGCAACGCCCGTCGGCGTGATAGCGACACGGTTTTCCTCTTCTTTGATTTCCTTCGGAATACCGACCACCATGGTTCAACTCACCGACTATTGTAGGCGCAGGACAGAGTCAACGCAATGTTGCCCAGATGAGACAGAGCCAGCCGACGAGAAATGCCAAGCCGCCAAGCGGCGTGATCGCTCCGAGCCAGCGCGCACCGGTCAAACTCAGAACGTAAAGGCTACCCGAGAAAATCAAGGTCCCAACAATAAACGACCATCCCGCCATGACGATAGAGGGGCTCGACCAACGCGTGGCGGCCCAGCCAACCGCAAGCAAAGCCATGGCATGGTACATTTGATAGCGGACGCCGACTTCGAAGATGTTCGTCATCTCCGGCGTAAGGCGCTCTTTTAACAGGTGGGCGGCAAAAGCGCCGAGCGCCACGCCCAAGAAACCCGAAATCGAGCCGCTCAGAAAGAAAAAGCGATCCATCCGTGTCACCTACATCTAACAAAGATTGAGAGATTGAACCACGATAACCAGCCAATTATTGAAAGAACAATATAGCCCAGCCGAGAAGGCCAATGAAAAGGGTCATTCCGAGGCAGTATTTCAACGTGCAGTGAATCACCTCGCCTTCCTTTCCTTGCAGTCCGGCCGTGGCCGAGGCGACCAACACTTTTGCGGGAGCGATCATGCTGCCCAAAGAGCCGCCGGTTGTTTGCAGGGCGGCCATAATCACCGGATCTTTGTGCAGCAGCACGGCGGCGTCACGTTGCAGAACCCCGAAAAGCACGTTTGAGTTCGTGTTTGAGCCGGTCATGAAGCATCCGAGAAGGCCGACAAAAGGGCTTAGAATCGGAAAAGCGGCGCCGGTGACAGCCAGGGTTCCCTGGGCCAGGAGAAAGGTCATCCCGGCGTAGGCCATAATCATCGCCATCTCAACCATAAAGAAAACACCCATGCTTGTGGGCCAGCCATCGTTAATGGTTTGAGTTACAACGGCGCGCCATTTTGCTTCTTGCCAGAAGCCCGCTCGTCGATAGATCGCCCAGGCGACAGCGACGGCGCATAAAAGATAAGCTCCCGGATGACCCAACAGGCTCAAAGTGTAAGTCGAAGCCGGTGTTTCCCAGCCCAACGAGGTCTCGGCGCGCGGGAAGCGCAACGTCGTGTCAAGCCTGTCGAGCGTGTCATGGATCCCCGGAATGAGCGTCGCAGCCATCACGATAACGATCAGACCGTAGTAGGCCGAAAAGGCGAGGTGGAAACTCATTTCGCCTCTGCGGAGCGTCTTGCGCATTTCCCGGTGCGGCGTGCGCCTTCCCCAAGGAGAAGGCCAGGTAGGGAATAATCCGAGGAAGCTTGGAACTTCGCCCCGGCTCGCCCGCGCGACGAGCAAGCTCAAGCTGACTCCCACCATTCCGGCACAAAAGCTGGAGAGAATCCAATATTGCAAATAGGCGAGCAGAAATTGCGTGAGCGCCATGGAAAGGCTAAGCGCGATGATCGCGCCCAGGCACCGGCGAATCGGGAGGAACCCCGCATGCAGGTGCGCCACACAGAAGCCGGTGGCAATGCAAGAGATGCCCAGGAACAGAGCTGTCCACAGACCCAAAGGGTAGGCGGGGAGACCGGTCACGGCCAAGAGCGCCTGAAAAGAAGAAGCCAGGTCGCCCATCGTGACTGCCCAGGCATGTCCGAGAAGAGGAACCGCGGTTGCTTGCACCGGTGGAAAGCCGAGTCCGATCAGTAAAGGAGCAACCACCGCAACGGGCACACCGAAGCCTGCCACCCCCTGCACGAAGGAGGAAAAGCCGAAGCCCAGTATGAGGAGCTGGAGAATATGATCCTCGGTCAAAGACGAGACCCCCGCGCCGATACTGCGGATCGCCCCCGACCCTTCGACCACATGATAGAGCAGCAGCGCGGGCCAGATGATATACAGGACGTGAAAAGTGAGAACCACGCCGCGCCACAAAGCGATGAATAAAACCTCGCCGCTGGCGCCGAAAAAGGCGACCCCGATCATCGCTGCCGAAGCGGCGCCCGCAAAACCGGCTTTGGCGCCGCTCCACCGCCACCAGACCATCAGAAATAAAATTAGAGCGAGCGGAAATACCGCCGCGCAGAAAGACATTACAGAGAGTTGTGGGGCCATCTTTTATTTAGCGACCTGACGAGTTGAAAAATGGAAACGAAATTGAGGAGCTGTACTCGCGCTTCCGGAGATCCGGCATAACAACAGCCGGCGAAGGCCAGGGGCGCCTTATCGAGGGCGTCTCCACGCCGATACGGCGGCGGCTTGAGCTTGAGTTATCCGATCGCCAGATCTTATTTCCGGCCGTCGGTCGAAGAGATGCTTTTTTCCTTTAGTCTGCGAATGAGATCTTCGTAAGAGGATTTGGTGATCACGCGGTTGAACTGGTCGCGATAATTATTGACGAGGCTAATATTCTCGATCACCACGTCGTAGACTTTCCACCCCTCGTTGGTGAGGTGAAGCTTATAATTAATGGAAAACTCCTCTCCCTTTTTCGTCAGGATCTTGCCGTCGACTTCAGCGTGCTTTTGTTCTCGACGCTCGCGCGTGTAAACAAACTTTTCGTCGTCGAAACCCTCGATTCTTTGGATATACGCCCGCTCGAGCAGATCGGTGAAGGTTTCGGTGAATTCACGCTGCTCCTCCGGCGTGCGCCGCCGCCAATGCGCGCCGAGCGAGCGTTTCGCCATTTCGGAAAAGTCAAACCGCGGCAGCAAAGCCTGCCGGATCTGGTCTCTTCTTTCGTTTCTCCGGTTCTCCGCTTTGAGGGTAGGATCCCTGAGAACCGCCATGGCCTTTTCGACGGTTGCCTGGATTTCTTCGGTAGGCGGTCCTGCATGCAAAAGTCCGGGCGCGCAAAAGAACAGCAGCGCGATCCACGTTAACCAAAGCTTGTTATTTCGTTTCTGTTTCATTCTTCTTAGCACCGGTTGTGACGTCTCCTGCAACGATTTTGCCCAGCAGATCCGGAAGATCCGGCGGCGATTCAGTCTCGCGAATCCTGTCCCCATTTTGGAGCACCTTATCGGAAGCACCCGGGGTGAGAAGAACGAATTTGTCCCCGATGAGCCCGCGCGATCTGACCGAGGCGATGGTATCCTCCTGCAGCTTGACCTCACTTTCGATTCTCAGAGCCAGCCGGCCCCGGTCATCGGCGAGCGTGATGCCTTCGACCTTGCCCACTCTGACTCCGGCGATTTCCACCGAATCTCCCACCTTGATCCCGGCCACCGAGGCGAAATCAGCATACACTACGTAACCCGTGCTGCCAAAAACTTCAAGTTTGCCCAAGCGGATCGCAAGATAGCCGAGACAGGCGATCCCGATTAAGACAAAGATGCCGACGATGATCTCCGTGCGCGTTTGGTTCACCCCTGGGTTCTCCTACAAGACTTGTAACGGTCCTTCTGTTTGTCCTTCGATGAATTGCTGGACGATGGGATTGGAGGATTTCTGAAATAGGTCAGGAGGGTTCATTTCTTCGATCATTCCGTTCGCCAGGATGGCAACGAAGTCCGAGATCTGAAAAACCTGAGGGATCGTGTGACTAACCACCACGCCGGTAAAGCCGAACGCTTTTTGCGTGCGGGCGATCAGTTGGTGAATGCTCGCCGCCAAGATCGGATCGAGCCCGGTGGTCGGCTCATCAAAAAGGACAATCTCCGGGTCCATGACCAGGGCGCGGGCCAAGCCCGCTCTTTTTTTCATGCCGCCGCTGAGCTCGGCGGGGTATTTGTAACCCATGCCCTCGAGTCCGACCTGGTCCAGGCGCTCTTCCACCTTCTTGCGAACTTCGGGTTCCGCCGTTCTCGTTTTTTCGCGCAGCGGAAACGCCACGTTGTCGAAGATCGTCATGGAATCCAGGAGCGCGGCTCCTTGAAACAGAACGCCGAAACGCCCGCGCATCCGATACAACTCTTTTTGCCTGAGCTTGGTAATGTCCGTGCCATCGATTAAGACCTCGCCCCGATCCGGCAAGAGCAGGGCATTCAAGTGCTTCAAAAGGACCGTTTTGCCGCAGCCGCTGGTGCCGACGATCGTGGTGATTTTTCCGCTGGCAAACTCCAGATTGACCCCTTTGAGCACTTGCTGCCCCGCAAAGCTCTTGTGCAGATTAATGACACGTATCATCGAGTCAGAGCATCACCGAGGTCAGAAAATAGTCCCAAACGAGGATCAGAACAAAGGAGAGCACGACCGACTCCGTTGTGGCC
>JBOHVR010000730.1:0-4723 GCA_050735755.1 Binatia bacterium | reverse complement strand
GTCGGACACCACGATGTCAAAGGCGTCGCCCCGTAGCTGGGTGAAGCCGTCGACGCCGTCCACGGCGGTCTTGACGTCATATCCGGCTGACTCAAGGATCGATTTCAACAGGGTTCTTGCGGTGATCGAATCTTCCACGACAAGGACGGATTTTCTTCTTGCCGCCGCGCCCTCCAGGGCCGCCCGACCCCGCTTTTCCACAACCGGACTCGCGATCAGCGCCGATTTCATTAAGTCGGCGACATTGAGGATGGGCACGACTCTTCCTGTGCCCAAGATCGTAGCGCCGGCAATATTTGGCACGCGAGCGAGCTGCTTGCCGAGACTCTTCATCAAGACTTCCTGTTCCTGCAGCACTTGATCGACAAGAAAGGCAATGCGCTTCTCTGCGGAGCCCCCCACGATCACCACGGACGCGTGGTCTGGCGAATCATCCGCCGCGTTCCTGCGCGGGAGCGCCAAGACGCTTTCGAGATGGACAAGCGATACGGCGCGCCCATCAAGCTCGATCGTCTCCTTGTTTTCCGCTGTTTTGATGTCCTTCGCGGGCACCCGTTCCACGCGCTCGATGTTAACGGAAGGAAAAATAAATAAATGCTCCGCCGCGCGCACGAGGGTTCCCCGGAAGGTGGCCAAGGTCAGCGGCAAGAGCAGACGAAACACGGTCCCGGCACCGGGGCTTGTTTCGAGGTGCACGAAACCATTGAGGTTCTCTATCTTCTCGCGCACAATAGCCAGGCCAATGCCTCTGCCTGAAAGGTCCGTGATCATCGCACTGGTCGAGACTCCGGACTCGAATACAAGGGACGTAGCGCGCTCATCGTCGAGTAGTTTGGCCTCTTCGGGCGAAACGAACCCGAGCTTGAGCGCGGCATTAAGAATTTCTCGAGTGTCGATTCCGGCTCCATCGTCTGAAATCAGCACCTCGGCTTTACCGCCCGCGTTATAGGAAACCGCAATTTTGATCGTTCCCCGGGCAGGTTTCCCTTTCCCGATCCTCTCTTCGGGCTTCTCAATGCCATGGTCTATGGAATTTCGCACCAGGTGGATGAGAGGGTCCTTGATCGCTTCGAGGACTCGTTTATCGATTTCAAGGTCAGCTCCGCGAACGACGAGGTCGACCTCCTTGCCGCGATCCCGCGACAGATCGCGGACGAGCCGGGGAAAAATCTCCAAGACCCATGAGAATGGAAGCATGAGCACTTTTTTCATGTCACCGAGCAGGTTGTCGACTTTTCCAGCCAGAGATCTCCTGTCTTGGTCGAGCAATTTTGTAAGTTCTTCGAGCTGGATTTCGGCGGCCCGAACCACGCCGTTGCCCCAGTCGAGGAACTCCAGGAGTTTGACGTCTTCGGGATTTTTTCTCGTGATGTTACCTGTATCATTTCCTGAGCCGTTGGCGTGAACGCGTCGCTGCATCGCCCGCAGGCCCGGCAGGAGTTTTGCCCATTCTCTCTTCCACGCGCCAAGGGTGGCACGGATCTCGCGAACTTTAGCCGCTCTCTCCGCCAGCGAAAGTTTTTCCGGGAGGAGCTCTTCCGCTTGGAGCAGGAGTGAGTCCAGCTTCGCTACGGAGATTCTCACGGCCTCTGGGGATGCGGGGCGTTCCGCGGATCCCAGGTCAAGGCTTTTCGTCTCGCGCGCCGGTTCCGGTAAAGCGCCCCTCGCGGCGCGCTCAAGAGTTTCAACGACCGTTTCAACCTTAAAGGTTTCTGCCGGGGCTTCCGGGCTTTGAGCCGACGAAAGGATTCGATCAATTTCATCTATTCCGGAGTGAAGAACGTCGAGCAACGCAGACGACGGCTCGATCTCCTTTCGCTTCATTGCCGCCAGCAGGCTTTCCAAAGATTGGCAGATGGTTTCGATCTCTGTCATATCCACGGCGCGGGCGGCACCCTTCAGACTGTGCGCTTCACGAAAGACAGCTTCGACACTTTGCGCTTGAGTTTCAGGGGTTGGCGTCTGCTCCAGCTCCAGTAAAACGGACCGCATGGCTTTGACGTGCTCCTCGGCCTCGCTCCGAAATGTCTCGAGCAGTCTTTTTAAGAACTCGTCGCTCTTCTTCGCCATGTCTGGCTCCGCTTAACGGTTGTAAAGAGTCTCCGCTTACCTTCCGACAAAGCTTGTCCTGAGCCTGCCGAAGGGCTCAAGGCGAACGGAGAGGGAACTGATCATATTGAAGATTTCCCGTTCGCGCCGAGCATGTCGAACAGGCAACCCAGCTTTTCGAGCCAACGGTTACACTTTGTATTGCTCTACCAAGCGCTTCAATTTCTGCCCCAAGTCCTGCAGATTTTGGGCGGAAGCTTCGGTCTGTTTCGTACTCGCGACGTTTTGTGCGGTCGCCTGCTTGATGTTCTCCATCGCGATGGCGACCTGATCCATGCCGATCAACTGTTGTTGGCTCGAGGCGGCAATTTGCGTCGCTGCTTGCGCCGACTCGGTGATACCTTCAGCCAGGCTCCGGATCGATTCTCCGGCTTCATTGGATTGCTTGACGCCGGCTTCCACGGTCTTGGTTCCCTGTTCCGTGGCCAAGACCGCCGCCGTCGTGGCTTTCTGGATCTCGCCTAAAATGGCCCGCACCTGCGCCGTGGCCTGCTTGGACTGCTCGGCCAAACTCCGGATCTCCTGAGCCACCACAGTGAACCCGACGCCATGTTCCCCCGCCTTGGCCGCCTCGATGGCGGCATTCACGGCTAACAGAGTCGCCTGGTCTGCGAGGTCATTCACCGTGGCCGTAATCTCGCCAATCGCCTGACCCTGCTCGCTCAGTTGAGTAATGGTCTGCGCGATAGAGTCCATTTGCTCGCGGATGCGATTCATCCCGTCGATGGTCTCGTCGACGGACTTCTTGCCCGCTTGTGAGACCTGAGCCGATTTCTGGGCACCCTCGGACACATACTTTGCCTTCTGCGACGTGAGTTGAGCCGTCTGCTTTACTTCCTCGACCGTCGAGGTTGTCTCTGCCACTGTCGTCGCGGTCGCCGAGGTTGCCGATACCATCTCTGTCGTCGTTGCCAGAATGTCTGAACCCGACGCCAAAAGAAGGTCGGCGCTTTCGCCAATCTGGCGCGTGACCTTGCGAAGGTTTTCGATCATCTCCGTGATCTTTGTCGAAAGCAGCCCTAGTTCGTCTTTGCGCGGCAGCGATGCGAAACTCACCGTCAAATCGCCGGCCGCGATCCGCGATGTGGCCTCCGCAATTTCGCGGATGGGATTCGCAATCGTGGCATGCAGCCGCATTGAAATCGGCAGGGCGATCAGCAGCGCGGCGATCATCACGACCAAGATGATTCCGCCGTAACGCGCCAGACGCGTCGCCAACGACTCCGTCGCCAGCAGCAGATAAACGGTGCCCACCTGCCGCTGGCTCTGCCTCACCGGCCAAAACGCCACCAACTCGTTGCCCTCGAATCGCTGCCCCTCGGGCTCCGCACGCGCAGGTAGCGGATGCGACGGTCCCCCCGGGCGAGAGTAGCTCGCGAAGATGGAGCCGCCCGCGTCATACACTCCGGCCGCAACGATTTCGGAATTAGCTTCGAGGGCGTTTAAATATTCCTGCGCGGCTGTGGAATCTTTAAATTCAAGCGCCGCGGTCACACTCGCAGCGAGGATCTGGGCGTGCACCGAGATTTCCTCTACCTTCTGCGTTCGATAAGCGAAATTGTCGTAGACAATAACGATCGAGCCAGCCAGCAGCAAGGCGATTGCGATTGCCAGCGCCGTAACCGATATAAGTTTTCCGCGGATGGAAGCGTTCGTTAACCAATGCATCTAACGAGTCTCCTCCGGCGTTCTCCGTTTGACGTTCAGCGCCAGGCTTAGCAGCTTGGAGCTAATCGTGAGTCCATTTTCCGCGGCAGCCTCCTCGTCGATATCGAAGCGCACGCGATTGTCCTTAACCACGAAATAGATGATCGCCCCAACCTGCGTCCCGCGGGCATCGCTCACGGTCAGGCAGTTGCTGCCGCGCACCGCCTCAATGGCCTGACGGGCGTACACTGCGTCGGAGCCGGTAACGTATAGAATGTGGCAACCGGAATCGCGTTCGACGGTTTTCAACCGGCGGATTGCGATCGGCCGGCCGCCGCGGGGTTGATCCGCCGCGGCCTTGTCGAGCGCCGCTCCCAGCGAATCTTCTCCGGCAACGCACAGCGTGAGCGCGCTGTTCGGCGCGGGAAGCGCCGCAACTGGCCATTCTACGTAGAGACCGAACTTTGACAGGTAGGCGGCCTTGACCGCTTTTTCCAGGGATTCCTTTTCCGCGGCGTGCGCCAAACCGAGTACCGGCGCGACGCACAAAACAGCCAGGCCGGCGGCATAGCGGAATCCCGCTCCGGCCCATTCCCGGAAAGCCCCGGCCTTCCGCAGCAGGAGCGTCAAAAGCTCCATCGTAGCCCCAAGTAAAGGGTTCTCGGCAACTCGCTGCGCCCCGGCGCTGCCAAGAACTCCGGATGACGCCGATCCGTCAGATTGAATCCGGCCAGCGAAAGCTCCACGCCTTCTCGAACCAGCCAGCCCAGCCGCGCATCGAGCGCAACATAGCTGGGGACATTCGGATTGGGCAGGCGGTCGATCCAGCGCAACGCGAAATCGAGTTCCAGATTATAGGGCAGATTCATTGCCGAGTGCGCCGAAAACTGGTGCTCGGGGTCGTTGCCCGCGGCCGCCACGCCAAAGGGATCGTTGCTGCCGGATTTGAAACGCAAGTGCGTTTTGA
>JBOHVR010000729.1:0-9690 GCA_050735755.1 Binatia bacterium | reverse complement strand
CCCAGTGACCGGTTCGCGCCAAGGCAAGTTCTTGATTTAGCAATGTAAGATAGCATAAGGGGCATCGATTGAGTGCTTAGAGGGCGGCTATGGAGTAGCCAGTTTAAATCGTTCAAGTCGTTCAATCGCGTCGCTCCGTTCAACACGTCAAACCGATGCCGCGCCCTACAAGGAAAAGTAAAAAGGCAAAAGTAAAAATTAAAAATTTAACTCAGCGTTTCCTCTTCCGGCAAGCTGGGATGACGAAAGTAAAAATTTGCTGCCAAATCGATACTTCTTACGTGATTACGTCTGATACATCACTCACCGCTGACATCAAAAGGAGTTTCTTCTAAAGAGCGGTTCCTTGCGAACAACACAAACGGCCGTTCCCATTTCTGCGGGAGCGGCTATCGGCGCCAGACCGATGGCTCCTGAACGTCGGTCACGTCACGCAAGAACACAATGTTTTCAGCTTTTGCTTCCGTTTTCTTGGACCCCCTGATATGCGACAATGCTGAAATTCGGTTGTTCCGGGAAATTTAATGGCGATTCTGGATGATGTTCGGGCGGCGGCTCAAAAGCGGCTGCTGTTTCTGCCTCATGCGATTCGCCAGATGTCGCGTCCGCAGCGCATGATAAGTTCGAACGAAGTGAAGACCGTAGTTGCACAAGGTGAGCTAATTGAGATTATCCGAACGATCGGCGTGGCCATAGCTGCTTGATGCTTGGATTGGTGGTGGGGTTTTAAAGCTGGGATGGGCAACGGAAGGCAACTTTCAGATCAACACGGATGGATTTCCGGCTTACAAAGATGCCATTGTTTATAGCTTGGGCGCGCAGTTCGTGGACTTTGCCCAGGTAATTAAGATTTACAAAAAGAACTCAGAGAACGATAACGAGACGCGATACTCCCCCAGTGTTTGCACAGGCTGTCAGAAGGTTGCCGTTTTTGGCGACCCTGATTTAGACCGTGCATCCACGTCTCATATCGAGCGGCAAAATCTGACAGTCAGAATGTCAATGAGAAGAATGACCAGATTGACGAACGCTTTCAGCAAGAAATGGCTCAACCTGAAATGGGCCTACGCATTGCAGTTCGCCTATTATAATTTTTGCCGGATTCATAGCAGCTTGCGGGTTACACCGGCGATGGAAGCGGGGATTACGACGAAGCTTTGGGAGATCGAAGATATTGTGGATTTACTATAAGGGGCTACTTTTCGTGATGCCCTATTGTTATTTTAATGTGATGTTGAACCCAGTTCCATTTTGCATTTTCTTTCTTTATCGTGTTCGTCTCTATTCGCGGCCTAACCACAGGTAAGTGAGCGTCTGTTAGAGCGCCACTAACTGCCTCGACTAAGTGCTTGTTGTATCCAAGCACCTCAATCCCCTGAAAATATTGGTTTATATACTGCTCTAATGGTACATTAGTCTTGTCAGTTTGCCATCCGGCTAAGTCAAAAACAGAAATCAGTGTTTCAGCAAGTGGTTTGTGTTTAATATTGGCGAACACTGCTGTCCAAATTAGTCAGGATTCAGTGTGTTAGCCATTGAATTTCCGTCGTATTTGGACTGGTTTGTCATTTTTTCCGGATGAGACCCTCTTTATGCTGTCCGAATTATCCAAACGCCAAAATCTCCTGTTGGGGTGTTGGCTCACCTTGTGGAGGTATCCCAAAAGGTTGATTCAACCAAGCCCAAAGGTCTCGATAGGTGAATAGGTTCATCCGCAAAAGGGCTACCAAGTTTGACAGCGACCAGCCAAATTTGGATTTAAGTTTCAGGTAGCGTAGGATCAACATGGCAATCAGAGCCGTCCACACTTGGATCTTGACCGCATTGGCCGAGGTCCCCACGAAGGTCTTGATCTTGAGGTTCTGCTTGAGGGCTTTGAAAAACAACTCAATCTGCCAGCGCTCCTTGTAGAGAGCTGAAATGGTGGTCGCTCCGAAGTCATAATGATTGGTAAGAAAGACCAGGACCTCCTCTTTTTTGGCGTCCCACACCTCCACCCGACGCAGGGGGTAGGGACATTTCTCCCAGGCACCGCTGCCACTGAGAAAGATGATCTGGTCCTTTAGGACCGAGCGATTTTGGGGCACGGGGCGATTCTCTACAATCTTATAAAGGGCGTTGTCTTTCATGCGGGTGACAAAATAGACTTCTTCTTCGGTCCACTTGGCGAACAGCCGGTAGTCGTTGTAGCCCCGATCATCCACCACCACCGTGCCCGGCTCGAAGCAAAGGCTATGAGCGACTTTGACATCATGGACCTTTCCGTCTGTGATAACGCCGAAACAAGGAAGATAACCGTCGTGGTCGAGCACCAAGTGCAGCTTGATGGCTCCCTTGGTACGGCGAAATTTTGCCCAATCAAAGATGCTGATGCACAGGTCAATCACGGTGGAATCTAAACTGACCAGCTTGTTTTTAAATCGGAACTTCTTGCCGAAGGGGCCCGCTTGGCGGCAGCGTTCCAGCAACAAGAAGAATAATCTTTGGTAGAGTTGCCAAGGACGATGTTCATTGGCATAGGCCAGAGAGGAGCGCTTGGGAGCCTCATTGATGCCCAGATGGGAAAGCTTGCCTTCACAGGTGGAAAGGCCATGGCAAATCTCGCGCAACGAGTGGGCGCGGCCCAGTTGGCAAAACAGCATGGAGACAAACTGTCCCCAACAGCTAAAGCCACGGGCGTGCCTCTCGGCCCTGGTCTCCTTAACGAGCAACTGAAAGTCGGTTCGAGGAAAAAGTTGGAGAATCTGACTGAACATGCTACAGAATCGATTCACGTTGAGCCTCCTTTTGCTGGGTTGATTGGGATGACTTTGCCAGAGTTTCCCAAATTATAACCCGCAGGAGGCTCAACTGCTAAAACTTAATTTGGACAAGAGTGGATAGAAATAATTCTTGCACGGATACGGCCGAGGGGCCTGAGGCCGACTTTTCCTCAGCGCTCTCGATGGCGTCGAGGGCATAGCTCCGCACCAGCTTCGACAAGAGCTTCTTCAAAGTCGCCGGGGAATCGAAAAGGTCAAACCCGATGACTTCGCCGTTAACAGCAAATGCCGCTCCTACCTGTCGATCTATAGCGGGGAAGGCGGCAACATAGTCGTCGATGGGCTTCGCGTGACGGTCATAAATAGCGAACATGGCGGCAGTCGGGGATTCAGCCTTGAGATACGCAGCTTTCGCAGCGATGTCTGCCCACACGGCGTGCTGGTCGGAGCGCGGTCGTCCGCTTTTTACCAGGGATTCGGAAACCTGGGCCATTTTCATCGCCCTTCCCCGGGCGAAATATGCGTGGGAAGAGGCCGTGAACTTCACCGACCTGCGGCTCCAGCGGCCGGCTTCCACGCAAGACACGGGAATTACGATCGTCCGCTTCGCCGGAGCCAGAATGGTAAGATTGAGGATGCGATTCTGCTTCGCGCCGATCAGCTCCTCTCCGTCCAGGAGTAGTACCGGCTCATCGCTCTCGTTCTCAAGTTTAAGATCTGGCACGCTGCCTTCGACCGAAACCTCCGTGATCTGAACGAAACCTCGGGCAAGGGCCTCGTCGAGCGCAAGATAGCCGGCCGAGCCGCTGTTGCCATCGAGGAGCGGGAAAATCGTCATGTTGCCGAAGGTCGTCTCCGTACCGAGCTGTACGTGCGAGAGCGCATCTTCGATCGTTTTCTTTGCGTCTACTTGCTTGGTCTTAATAATCCTCATGTTTCATCCTCCTGGCGTCATGGGTGACATTCGCCGATTGAGCAGTCTTAGTTCCAACGAGCCTCGCGGTCGCCTGCCTTATAGGCGAGTACGGCGAGGGCTAAAGTAAAGTCTCGGCGTCGGGCCTTCGGCTCGAACCCGTCGAATACCAAAAGTCTAGCGCTCGACAGCGCCACACTTCGCAAGGCTTGCATCTCCATCAGAGAGCGCCAGCATTTTCTGCAGAGATCGTGGCCGGGCCGGTAGATCCATCCCGCGCGCGCGTGCCGGGCTATTGATTTTACGACGATGCGACGACGGCATTCGCAATAATGAGCCATAAAACACTTTCTCCTTTCTTTCTCAGCAACGGATGTTTGTCGAGTCGCTCCGAGGTCCCTGTTACCAAACGAGATGCACAGCTGTGCTAGCACCTGTGCCTCCAGAAAATTTCGATGCTAGCACACAGGTGTGACAGAATAGGTCACACGGTAAGACGGTGAGAACTCAGCGAATTTTGGCAGGATACTGCGCGAGTGCGGAGGAGAGCTTTTGACGAACCGTTTCGACCAGGGCCGGAGGCTCAAGGACGGTCGCATCTTCCCCCCACGAGAGAGCCCATGCGGCTATCTCATCCAGCCCCCCGGCATGCATGGTGACGATGACATCGCCGCCGTCGATCTCTTCGATTGTTTGCGTCGGGTGCCACTGCCGTTCTTTTACGAAGTGCGCGACCGGCCGGCTGAATCGGATGCGGATCGTTTGCGGCGCCGCTTCCATAATGCCGAAGCCCCGGGGCTTGCGGGCAGAGAAGTCCTTCCGGACGGCGAAAGTCTCTTCGGTTAGCTCTACCTGCCGGATTCGCTCGACGGCGAATGAACGATAGTCTGCCGCAGTGTGCGAATAGCCCCAGAGATAGAGCCCGCTCTGATAGAGCAGGAGCGCGTAAGGGTCAACCTTGTGCTTGGCTTCTTCGGCGCGGCTCGGCCTTTGGTGTCGGATGAGAGCGCTTCTCTGGAGGAGCAGAGCTTTTTGCAGGTTCTTGAGCACCTCGGCCTGCTTGTCATAGTGCCGCATCGGCCTCTGAAGAGGAAGAAAGCATTCGCCGATCCGCTCCAGATGGTTGACTGTCCGCTGCGGCAGTCCGGCCGTGATCTTGGCCAAGACGCCGTCGAGATCACTCATGAACGGAGTCCCTGAAAGATAAGAAAGATTGCTCCTGGCGAGATAGAGCGACATAAGCTCGAGCGGAGTGAGCGTGATCGGCGGAAGGCCTTTATAGCCGAGCGGCAATTGCCAGATTTGCTCGCCAGGCCCGCCCCTTTGGAACAGCGGGTGGCCCTCTTTTTCGATGCGATCGAGATCACGGTAGACCTGCCGGCGCGAGATCCCGAACTCTTGCGCGAGATCGTTAATCGTCCAGGCGCGCGAGGCGAGAGCGCGGATCATGAGCGCCAAACGATCGGCCTGGCTGTATTGCTTGGGACGTCGCCCCATAAGACTCCCGATACCGGTTGTTCAGCGAGAGTTATCTCGTTTCATTCGACCACCAGACCGGTGCAAAGGTCAGAAGTTCTGCTTTAGAAGCGTCCCGTCCGAGGGGAAGTTTGCAGTTTGCAGACACCTAACTCGGCCATTAACAAAACGCTTCGGAGTCCATTACCCATCGACCTCATTAGCTCTATTTCCATCACGGGAATTCCAGATGACCTTTGCCGTAATCAGAAGCACAATCAGCCATGGATTTCGGAGCGGGATTGTTTCAAAAGAATGTACAGAGTGCAACAGAAAGAAAACGCGGAAACGTGACTCTGAAGCAGCGGTTTGCGTCGGTGATTGAGTCGCGGTCTTGAAAGGTCGGTTCAAACAAACGTATTCCCGTGCAGGACGGCATAGGTTTGATTTCGCGCACCGTTGGTGTTAATCGGACGCTGAATCTGGGCCAGCGTTTAAGGCGGAAAATTTTAGCGACGTAAGTAAGGCTCGATTGATGATCAAAAAGGCGATTTTCCCGCCGCGTTTTCTGTTGGAGCGGATACGTACCGCCTTAACCGAACCGGTCATGGGTTTCTTCGCGCTTGTCGCGCTCGTTCTTGCCTTCGCTCCCGAGCTCTTCGAATTCCGGCCTGCGGCTCTGAGAGTTTTTGATATCTTGGAGTGGCTGATCGTTGGGGTGTTTGCCACCGAATTGTAGTGAATCTTGCGCTCGCCGAGAACAAACAAGAGTACTTATTAAATCCTTGGCGTCTTATCGATTGGGAATCGTCATAGCAGCGCTGGCCTCCGCGCTACCCCAGGTTTCGGACGATTTGCGTTCCTCTCCGGTGCTGCGGATTCTCCGGCTGCTGCGGATCATTCTTTTTGGCGCACGAGCAAGCGGGTCCATGACACGGCGCGCACCTGCGGCTCCGTCGGCCGAGACAAACGCTCCGGTACGAGTCAGCCTGGATCGGAACGTAAGTTCTGAAACAGAGTCTCCAAGATAAAACCGCCCTGATGCACAGGGGCGGTTTTTGTTTTTCTAGGCTCCTGATGCATCCAAACTCAGTTTGAGGAGGGATGCGTCGATGACACCCGAAGAAACCCTCTATCACTTGCTACCGCTGGTCGATGGGTTTCCTTATATATAAGGACGCGGCTCGTCCCAGCCTTTTACCACATCATCTTGCTTCCCGGGTCGTACCCCGTCTTAGATCTCGTGGAAATCACCCGAAAGCAGGCCCAAGCCAACAACCTGCCTACCTGCCTCGTCCTCGATCCTGTGGAGTGCCTTTATTTCTATCCAGGAGGAAGACAGAAAGTTTCAGACCGCGTACCGCGTGGCGGCAGGTTGATCAGCGGCGGGCTCAAGACCTGCGATAGGCTACCACGATCCAAAGAGCTGCTTTTTCGGATGAAAGGGTTTACAGCGTTTCAGGAACAGCAGAAGGGTGGACGATACATTGTCGGTGATGGAAGCGCCGGGAGACGAAAGGCGACTAAAGAAGAGGTGAAGAGGCTCTCAGGCAAGCAGACAAACGGCGTGCCCAAAGGTCTCGTCCAATGCTTATCTTGTGGCGATTGGCGCGGGAACTGCCTCGACTCAAACACAAAATTCGCAGGACTGTTATTCCAGGTTCATTGCCGTTGCGACAACAATAACTTTTGCGCCCGTTGCGGCGGTCATCTCTACAAGCGAAAGCTCAATGCCACTGCTACCGGCAGGATATCGGAAAGGTCCTGTATGTTCCCGGGTTCTGCGGCTTAAGCCACAAATGCGCGGGCAGAGAGTAGGGGAGATAGATATGTCAGGTCTCTCCAAAAATTTGCTGGATTTGATTGAAGCTCTCCAATCGAAGTTGGAGGAGGAGGGGTTCGGGTTAGTGTCATACGACATTGACCAAGTTATCGGGCAGCCGCTCGGCCCGCGTGGGCGGCTGCTTGCCTTGCGCGACCTTGTCCGGAAGCTGGGCCCTGCACCCCGATATTGGCTAACTCCACGTGTGATGAGATCGACCGAGTCGAAGAGGCAATCGAGATGCATTTGCGCACCGTCTTTGACGCATAGCGAATCGTCCCTTTCCTTCTGGCATCCATGTTTTTACTTCTTGCTTGTATCAAGCCGCTCGTATTCGGTAAGAACTCGGCGTCGTTCCGGCGTTGCCCAGTCGCGCGCCGAACAAGCCCTGCTCACTCGTACGACTGCCTGGCTCGCCGTGAGACCCTTTGCAATCCAGTACGCCGCTCCCATACAAGCCGTGCGGCCCTTCCCGCTCTGGCAGAACACGAGCACTTTGCTTCTCTTCGCCAGCTTACTGATACAAGCTACAAAATCCCGGATTTGCTCAAGCGACGGCGCGCGACCTTCCTTGATCGGAATCGAGTAAATAGACCAGCCCTTCGTTTCAGCGGAATGTTTGTCATACCGCGGAGGCTGTTTGCTCTCGTTAAGCAATGACACTCCACTCGTAAATCCGTCAGCACGGAAGCCCGCAAGCTCATTGTCGCTAGGATTGCTGCTTCCTTTCACGAGCGGTTCGTCAATCCACCACGTGCACGTCGGCATATTGCGCTCACCTTCGATTCTCCGGATAGGCACTTTCTCTTGCTATCGGGCTCTTCTCCCAACCCCTGCTGCGGCTGGGTTAACGGATTTGATCACACTGGCCACCAGGGTGAATCCGATCCGCTGAAGCCCTCCGCTAGGGGAAGACCTCAATCTACTCCTGTTATGTGGAGCTTCACATAAATAGTGGTTGGACGTCACCACGTAGTTCAGTACGGAGAGACCGAACCGTTTCTTTGCTTCAAAGACCCAATGCAAATACCGGCGGCGATCGCGGGGAAACTTCAGTAGGAATTGCTTCTGATGACAGCGGTGAGTGATATGCCAAACATAACCAGAGAGAAAGTGACGGTTGGCGCGCGGCATCGTTTTCCTTATCCTTAGAGGATGCTTTTGGGTCCAAAACTGGCCTTCTAAGCACTCAATCGATGCCTTTTATGCTATCTTACATTGCTAAATCCAGAAGTTCCCTCGGTCCGCGGCCCGCAGCTCCACTTCCGCAGCTCCACGTTTTCTATCCCTCCTCCGATTGACAAGCATCGCTTGTCAGACTACCATGATGTATTGATTCAGTCGTTTAAACACTGGTCTCAAAAGGCTCTACGAGGACGACGATCACCGCGGTGTCTTGCCAGGGCATGTGGACAAGATCAAGCGTATTCTGGCGCGCCTGGACGAGGCGGGCGACGTAAGAAACATGGCCCTTCCCGGCTTTAGGCTTCACCGTCTCAAGGGTAGACTCAAAGGTTTTTGGGCAGTATCGGTGTCCGGTAACTGGCGCATCGTGTTTCCCTTCGGAAATGGCCACGCTTACGACGTGGATCTCGTCGATTACCACTAGGAGGAGAATCAATCATGCCCATGAAAAATCCACCCCATCCTGGTCAGTCGGTTCGCTCCGACTGTCTTGAGCCTTTGGGACTTACCGTTACCGAGGCAGCCGAAGCTCTGGGGGTATCGCGCCAGGCTCTGAATAATCTCATTAATGGCCAGGCCGGGATCTCCCCCGAAATGGCGATCCGGCTCGACAAGGCATTCGGTGGCGGCGCCGATACATGGCTTCGATTGCAGGCGGCTTACGATCTGGCACAGGCGGAAGAAAACGCCGACAAGATTAAAGTGCGGCGGCTGGCGGGTTGATGTCGAAGTCTGACCACCCCTCTCGCCCCTCATTTGCGTATTCCCGTCAATTGTATGTTTGAAATTCCGGTAACGCATAGAACCTTGAACCCTTAAACACATCTCCGGCTTTGAACGTTTTGAACGGACCCCGGACTCGATCCGGGGGATTGAACGAATTGAATGTCTTGAACGGGCTTCGGTAGCTTCGGTACTTTTTGGCTCCTGGCATCGGGTTTTCTTAGAGGATGCTTTTGGGCGTAAAAAAGCTACCGCTAAGCTCTCGAACGATGCCTTTTACGCTACCTTGTGTTGTTAAATCAAGATGTTGTCCTGGTCCGATAATCATCTAGCAGGCTCCTTCGAGAGGCCGTAATGTGCGGGGGAAACCAACCCGCACACCCACTCAAAGGAGGAACCCGATCCGGTTTAATTCGAGGATCAAGAGCTTCTATCAGAAAAAGAAATCCAAAAGCCACGCCATTGTGGCCATCAAAGCAGTGGCGCGCAAGCTCTGCCGGGCTTGCTACTACATCATTAAAGACCAGGTGGCGTTTGATATCACCAAGGCGTTTGCCTGAGAGAGAACTTTAACCGGCTGGGATGGGACAGTTGAGCTTGGCGTCGGGTTGGCTTACAACCACATGGTCCGATTGGCCGCTGTCCCGTCCCTTTACAGATCGACAACTCGGCGGTGCTGTGATTCGATGGTACGCCCACGCCGTCGGGATCGCGGCCCGGGGGGACGGCGGCCCAGTGCTCTTCCGATCCGATGTCAATGCCTGCAGCATTGAGATTGACCCGCCTGAGCTGCGGGGGAAGCGGCACCTTGGGTTTTGATACAACGCGGA
>JBOHVR010000728.1:0-3860 GCA_050735755.1 Binatia bacterium | reverse complement strand
CCGTCATTGCCGCGAAAGCGGCAAACCAGTTTGCTACGCTACTTCGCGGCGTAAATCAAAACCCATAAAGGGCCTTCGGATTGTCGCCGAGGATCTTGTCCACAGCCGCAGGGGAGATTTTCCCGTCCGCTTTCAGCTTGCGTAACGCGTCAATCTCGGACGAAGTGTCGTGGTGCCCGTAATCTGTCCCGATGACTATGGAATCATCCCCCGCGCAATCGAGAACAATGTCTAAATCGTCCGTGGTCTGGCAAGCCACGTACATGCGGCGCTCGCGGAGCAAATTTCGCCCCGTGAAATGTTTACTGCGGTTGCGAAATCTTATCGCCAAATCATTCATCGCATAGGGCACCCACTGGGAGCTGACCTCCACGAATCCCCAGCGCAACCCGGGAAATTTTTCCGGGATTCGCTGCATGATAACGCTATGAAACGTGCTGATGACAGGAAGCTTGAAACGAAGACCGCGTTCCAGTTGATCCCATAGAGCGAAGTTTCCGATGGATGCGTGGACACAAATGGGAAGATTTAACTTGCTTGCCTCTTCGTACAGCGGAAAAAAATAGGAGCTTGCCAGCCCCAAACCTCCTTCCGCGGCGCGCAGGAAAACGCCGCACGCGCCGTTCTCTTTGCCAAAGTTGATTTCCTCGAGCGCCTTGTCCATGCGATGAACAGACGGGATCACTGCCCAGCGCAGCCGGCCCTTACCCATCTTCCAGATGCTGGCGAGCCACCGGTTGTAACTCCGGCACAGCGCCTGATCGACGTCGGGTTCCGCCGTGAGAGGCCGCAGAAACAGCGTCGGATAAAGAACCTGGACGTCAACGCTCAATTCGTCCATGTGAGTGATGCGCTCCCTGACGTCTGCCATCTCCCGGGACGCGTCGGATGTGCCTGTGCCGACGTTTTCGTTCTTGGGAAAGGCCCGGTTCCCAATCAACCAGTACTCCCGACCGGGATTACCGCCATTCTTCGCAACCACCGTAACGGGTTTAAAACCTTGCTCTGCTTCATCCATGAATTCCCACGTCCGCTCGGTCTCGACAACGTGAGCGTCCGCATCGATGACTGTCATATTTTCTCCTCCGTCTTGCGCACCGCCGAATGTATCGCTATTGCTCCATCGTGCTTTCCGCAAACACTTCGTCGAGCTTTAGCAGGCGCGGGGTTAGGCCCTGCTCCACCGAGTATTGCATCGCCGTCTCCAACACCTGCCGGTTCCCAGAGATGCCGTGCTGGACCAACGGCGTCGTCAGCGCTTTCCTTGCATCCGCTGGCAGCAGGCCGGTTTCAATATAATAAGCGACATGTTCCATTCTTTGCTCGTTGGCCATGCTGTTGGCTCGCTCGAACGCCTTAAAGATATTGAGGATGCTCCAGGGATGTTTCTCCGCAACTTCCCGCTTTATCACCGCGCAGTGATTGATCGGATAGAGCCCCGTCTTTTTGTAAAATCTCACACCCTCGGCTTTCGGATCCGGGAACAAGTACTTAATATCCCGGTGGTTCCACAGATCGGCGGTGCTGCGGTCAACCAGATTGCGATTCACGATGTAAAGCAACGTTGCCTGCAACTCGCCGGAAAGCATCATCGAACCGATGTCCTTGCCTAAAGGAATCTGATGGATGGTCACGCCGGGAGGCGCCTTGAATTCAGTGGCGCCGCCGTGGCTGTGCTCGGGGTTCCGCTCCATCCAAAATTCCATTTGCTTGGGCTCAACGCCGAACTCGTGCTGCAGCACTCCGCGCGTCCATAGCGCAGCGGTCTGCTGGTACTCCGGCACGCCCACGCGCTTGCCTTTGAGGTCGGCCGGCGTTTCGATCCCGGCGTCCCGGCGCGCCAGGATACCCGTATGAAAAAAACGCCGGGTTGTGAAAATCGGCAGGCCAACCCAACGCTTGTCGCCATGCGCGACGGCAATAGTCAATGACGAGAACGACATGTCGGATAGGTCGAAGTCGGCAAACCGGAGCTGGCGCCAGAACAGCTCGGAAGGATGGATGGGGCTCATAATAAGGTCGATTCCATCGGGCTTCACGGTGCCGTCGAAGAGTGGCCAAGTCCGCGGGTTCGGTGCCATGCCGGCGCTGAGCTGGATATTCATCTTTTGCTCCTTCTTAGATAAGATTTTATCTCGCCTTCGCTGCTTTCAACCTCCGTTCCTAGTACGAGTAACCCCCTTCGTCAATCGCAATCGGCTGCCTGCATATTCACGCCCTTCGACAACGCTCGGCGCGAAGCGAACCGACTGCAGAGATAGCGCCGGCCGCAGGAATTGCCCATAGCGGTCCGAACAGCTAGAGGATATACTTATCACCCGTAGTACGGGCTAACCCGAACCCAAGTACGCCCGCTAAGGTCATCAAATAAAAGACAGGAGCTGGGTTATGATTCAAGAAGTGACGGTTGATATCCCCTACACTGTGGACACGGGCGAGAAGCTTGTGAACGAGACGTTCGGCCCCAACAATATTCGCCGGCGTAGGACGGGACAACACGAGCTGAAGCGAGTGGCGGTCCGCAACGGCCGGCTGCTCGCCGATCGGCTTTCGCTGGACGAGCAAGGTTTTGTATTTGTTGAGCACAAGACGGAGGTCACGGATTTCTTCGACCCGGCCCAGTTGGATTCGGTCTACTATCCGGAGGTCGAGCAGTTAATCAAGAGCGCATCGGGTGCTTCGCGCGTGGTGATCTTCGATCATACGCTACGCTCGGGCGACGAGGCCGAGCGAGAGACGAAGCTCATCCGCGAGCCGGTGCTCTCGGCCCACAACGACTATACGGAGTGGTCCGGACCAAACCGGGTGCGCGAACTTCTCCCCGACGAGGCCGGCGCGTTGCTCGCCCGTCGCTTCGCGATCATTCAGGTATGGCGGGCAATCAATCAGCCGATCCGGGCCAATCCGCTCGCGATTGCCGACGGCAAGAGCATAGCGATGGAGGATCTTATCGTCGCCGAGCGCCGCTACCCGCATCGGGTGGGGCAGACTTACCGGGTGAAGTACAATCCCAACCACCGGTGGTTCTATTTTCCTGAGATGCGGCGCGACGAGGCTCTGGTATTCAAGGTATACGATTCCGAAAAAGACGGCCGGGCACGGTTCACGCCTCACACATCATTCGAGGACCCCACGTCCCCTCCCAACGCGCCACCGCGCCAGAGCATTGAGGTGCGGGCCCTCGCCTTTTTCACGTCCTAGTGTAAAGCGATATACGCCCGGCCGGATCACTAGCGCGGTTGAACACTCCGAGCGCGGGCGGATTCTTACTCTTGGAACTCTTAGCCTGCGCTTACTCAAGTTGTAAACCGCTGCAGCCGTGATATTTATTCGAGCAAGTTCAGCCTGAAGGAGAGACAAAATGAAGGCTCAGCCGCAGCCAGCTTCGGCCCGGGACAAATTCCACGAGCGCATCCACGCGGACCACATGTACGGCCTCTGGGAGCTCGCGAGCCAGATGACGCCCCACCCGCAGCCGAAAATGATTCCTTACATGTGGCCCTGGTCTCTGCTCGAGCCGATCATCAAGGCATCGGGCGAGATGGTGCCCGTCGGCGACGAGCGGCGCGCGCTGCAGCTTTTCAACCCCGGACTCGGCGGGCGGTGGGCGACGACGAACAATTTGATCGCCGCCGTGCAGCTCCTTTTGCCGGGTGAGGTTGCCCGCGCGCACCGCCACACGCCCACGGCGATCCGCTTCATCATCGAGGGCGCCGGCGCGTACACCGCTGTCGGCGGCGAGCGCGTCTACATGGCGCCGGGAGATTTGGTATTAACGCCAAGCTGGTCGTGGCACGACCACGGCAATGAGACGGATCAGCCGGTGATCTGGATGGACGGGCTGGATATCCCCTTGATCC
>JBOHVR010000727.1:0-5480 GCA_050735755.1 Binatia bacterium | reverse complement strand
TCTGCCGCCACCTCGGCGCCGTTGAGCGGCACGGCCGGCCAGTTGGGTGGTTTCCGCAGCAAACGCTCGAGATAAGGCGTGATATTTCCCGCCAGCAGCTCCTCCTGCGGAATGAAGTCAGCTAGTGGCCCAGGCGCTGAGTGTCTGCACCAGATAATCATATTCAGGGAATGGGCCGCGCGCGGTATAAAGCACAGGAACTTGGTGGGCAATGGCATCTGCGACAATACCGTAGCCCGGCTTGGTGACGACTACGTCAGCGGCGCGCACGAGGTCCTCGTAATGGAGCTGTTCGTCGGGCAGCACGACGAGGGTTTGTCTGCGCAAAGGCGTGTTTCCGGTTGTGACAAACAAGTAATTGACGTCGCGTTCAACCGGTAAGGTTTGGCTCAACCCTAAACCGCCGAAGCTTAGCAGCGCGATTTTCTTCTCTGCGGGCAGGTCATATTGATCGCGTGCCTGGCGCTTGCCGAGCCGAGAAACTCGCGCCATCAGCGGAATTGAAACTCGTTTTGGAAAAATACTTAAATCCGCCGAGAAAGGCAGTGACAGACACAGCGATGCATGGCGGTAGAAGGTCTCCATTTGCGCGATCAGCGGCAGAAAGGAAGGAAATTCCTCGAGGTAGGCGCGGTAGATCCAATTCCACGAGAAGTTCGCAATCGCCACCGAGGGCAGCGCCGCGCGCCCGGCAATCGCGAAGGCCAAAGGCGGGACATCGCCTACGATCAGGCGCGCTTGTGCTTGGTCTATGAAAGAGAGTTCCTGCTCGATAAGTTGGGGAATCTTCTGATACAGGCTTGCGCAGGCTTGGAAGGTCGCCTCCAGGTCCATCCGCAGGCTGTCTTGCTGGATGGCTCCTACATCTAACGTTTGTTTCGAGTAGTGAATGGCAGACGGCAGGTCGGTAAAAAGCCACGAGGGCGCCGTCGTGCGAACGTGGAGAACGATCTCCGGACAGAGTTGCTGCAGACTATGCATCAGCATCCGGGAGCGCACGGCGTGGCCGAAGCCGTGACCGCTGATATAATAGACGACCGTTAGCAATGGCTTGATTGAGAGGCGGGGCTTTGCGTTCGAACCGTACGAGACAAGCAGCGCGATGTCAAGTCTTGTTTCTCGTCATGCGCGCGCTTTCCGGCAATGGGCGCATAAGTTATAATCCTGAGCTATGGCAAAAGACGGCGCGACAGCGCGGGTGGGCGTCATCATTCTGGCGGCGGGTCAGGGAAAGCGCATGCGGTCGAATCTGCCCAAGGTGCTCCATTGTCTCGGGGGCAAGCCGCTGCTGTCTTATCCCTTAAAAGCCGCGCGCCAGCAAAATCCCGAGCGTATCGCGGTTGTCGTCGGCCATGGCGCTGAGGAGGTCGAAGCGACGTTTGCGGCTAACGACGTTGTCTGGGCGTTGCAGGAAAGTCAGCTCGGAACCGGTGATGCGGTACGCTCAGCCCGCCCCTACTTTGAAGATTTTTCCGGCGACCTACTCATTCTCAGCGGCGATGTCCCGTTCGTATCGGCGCGGACGTTGGCAACTGTGCTCACGCGCCATCGGCACGAACACGCGGTGCTTTCGCTCGTGACCGCCGCGCTGACAAATCCCAAAGGCTACGGCAGAATCGTGCGCGCTGCCCGCGGGAGTCTCCGCGCGATTGTCGAGGAGCGCGACGCGTCGGAAGAGGAACGCGCACTCCGCGAGGTTAACGCGGGAATTTACGTGGCTCATCCGCATTTCCTCTTTTCGGCTTTGGCGGAGATCACTAATCGCAATGACCAGGGAGAGTATTACCTTCCCGATATCGTAGGGGTGGCTCTGAGCAAAGATAAGAAAGTGGCCACCGTTCGACTCGATGATGAGGCTGAGATTAGGGGGATTAATACTAGAGAGGAGCTTGCTATGATGGAGAGAGTCTTGCAGGAAAGGATCAACTGTAGATGGATGGACGCCGGCGTGACTCTCAAAGATCCGCACACCGCTTACATTGAAGAAGAGGTTGTCATCGGTAAGGATACCGTGATCGGCCCGAATACGCATCTGTTGGGTCATACGGTGATAGGAGAACGTTGCCGGATTGACGGCAACGCCTATCTGACGGATGCCCGGCTGGGCGACGGGGTTCACCTTAAGTTCAATGTCGTCATTACGGACAGCGTTTTGGAGGAGAAGGTGGAAGTCGGTCCGTTCGCTCATCTGCGCCCGGGCACCGTGCTCAAGCGCAACGCCCACATCGGCAACTTTGTCGAAGTCAAGAATTCCACAGTCGGGGAGGGGACGAAGGCCAGCCACTTGACCTACATCGGTGACTCCTCGGTCGGCAACGAAACCAATATCGGTGCGGGGACGATTACGTGCAACTATGACGGATTTCTCAAATATCGCACGACGATCGGCGACCGGGTGCAAATCGGCAGCGATACTCAACTGGTCGCGCCCGTCGCCGTCGGGGACGACGCTTACGTCGGCGCCGGATCGACCGTCACCGAGGATGTTCCCGCCGGAGCGCTCGCCCTTAGCCGAACGCAACAAAAAAATATTTTGGGGTGGGTGGAGCGCTTTCGCGCAAGGCAGAAGAAGAAAGGAGAGAAGTGATTGAAGTGATTAGTGAGTTCGCGAAATAGTGAATCAGGCCTTAAGCCGACCGTGGGCGGCCATCAAGACACATCACTAGTCACTCATTCACGATTTATGTGCGGCATTGTTGGATACATTGGGCCGCGAGAAGCGGCTCCGGTCATTTTGGAGTGCCTCAGAAAACTGGAATATCGGGGCTATGATTCGGCAGGGATTGCCGTTCTTCGTAACGGTGACTTTCACATCAGCCGGACGGAAGGCAAGCTAAAAAAGCTTGAAGACCTGGTCGAGCGCCAGCCGATGGGTGGAAGCGTGGGGATCGGCCACACGCGCTGGGCGACCCACGGCCGCCCCTCGGAAACGAACGCGCATCCGCACCGCGCGGGCAGCACGGTCGTTGTTCATAACGGAATCATCGAGAATTATCTGGATTTGAAGAATTCTCTACTCAAGCAGGGGATCAAGCTGCAGTCTGAGACCGACACCGAGATCGTGGCCCATCTGGTGGAAGAAAAGATCCGCGGGGGCGCAGACTTTGTCGCCGCCGTGAGGAAGACATTGAAAGAGATCCAGGGGTCGTATGCGCTGGTCTTCCTGAACCAGAAAGATCCCGAGCGCATCATCGTGGCCAAGAACGCCACTCCCATCGTGATCGGATGCGGGCCGGGCGAAACCCTCGTGGCTTCGGACGTTCCCGCGCTGCTCGACTACACGCGCCGTGTGACCTTCCTCGAAGATGGCGAAATGGCCGAAGTCGAGGCAGGAAAATTTCGCGTGACCACTGGACAGGGGAAGGAAATCCGGCGCGAATTGAAACACATCACGTGGGACGCGGTGACGGCGCAAAAAGGCGGCTACCGCCACTTCATGCTCAAAGAGATTCACGAACAGCCGCGCGCCATCGCCGATACTTTTCGGGGAAGAATTTCACTCAAAACCGGCGACGTGTTACTCGAGGGTGTCGAGCTTTCCGCGAAGGAGTTGGCCAAGGTCGAAAAGATTCACGTCGTCGCGTGCGGAACCGCGTGGCATGCGGGGCTGGTCGGGAGATTCCTGCTCGAGGGCATTGCCGGCATTCCCACGGAGGTCGACTATGGCTCTGAATTCCGCTATCGCGTGCCGTTGCTCAGTGCGAACTCTCTTTTGCTTCTCATCAGCCAGTCCGGCGAGACGGCGGATACCTTGGCCGCAGTCGAGATCGGACGGGCCAAGAAGGCAAAGGTCGTTTCCGTCTGCAACGTGGTGGATTCGTCGATCGCGCGCAAATCGGACGGCGTCTTCTACACGCACGCCGGGCCGGAAATCAGCGTTGCCAGCACGAAGGCTTTTACCACGCAATTGACCGCGCTGTATCTGCTCGCGGTGGGCTTGGGTCGCAATCAAGGCCAGCTCGCGCGCGCCCAGGCCGGTAAACTGCTCAGCGATCTCATGAGCCTGCCCCAGCAGGTTGAAGAAGCCTTGAAGTTGGAGGCGCAAATCGAAGAGGTTGTGCATGAGGTGGGCGAGGCGCGGGACTTTCTTTACCTGGGCCGCGGCATCAATTATCCGATCGCTTTGGAGGGAGCTCTCAAGCTCAAAGAGATTTCTTACATCCACGCCGAAGGTTACCCGGCGGGAGAAATGAAGCACGGACCGATTGCTTTGATCGATGAAAAGGTGCCGGTGGTGGTCTTGATCCCAAAGGACCGGCACTTTCAAAAGACGTTGGGAAACTTGAAGGAAGCGCGCTCGCGCGGCGCGAAGATCATTGCCTTGACCGATGAGGCGGCGACGGGCATTGAAGGGGATGTCCATCGCCTTATTGCAACTCCCAAAGCCAGCTCTTTTTTGACCCCGCTCGTTCTCACGATCCCTCTGCAGCTCCTTGCCTATCAGATGGCCGTTTACCGCGGCACCGACGTGGATCAACCGCGCAACCTGGCCAAAAGCGTGACGGTCGAGTAGGGGCGGTTTTGAACGCTGCCCTACTGTTCATTTTCAGCCGTTGTTGCTTCAGTTGCGGGTCGCTCGCTTTGCTCTTCGGCTTTGCTGCGCAGAAAAATGGCATTCTCGGGAGTTCCGGAAGTGCGAAGGGAAAACCGGAAAAGATCCCGCCTCTGCCGACGGGTAAGCGCAGCAAAAAAGGCTTTTCATGGGGGGGCGTGGTATTCCGCAGCAAGGCCGGATTCAACTTCATGATAGCGTCCGGCGTCGTGTTGGTACGCCGGGCGATGGTTTTTAAACTGAGGGACTCAGTCAGCAGGACCTCGTCGTAATTCAGATGCGCGTCATAGGCAATGTTGTGAAAGCCGTACCGGTAAGGCTCACTCGCGATCAGCGCGCTGGCGATAAACTTGGCGACGAAATCGCGCGTCAGAGGCTTGATCGCGACTTTGGGATCAAGGGGAGAAGTCGGCATCACCATGGTTTGCCGCAAAACTCTCCTAATCCCTTCATCGCCTGTGTTGTATGCGGCTACGACCCACAACCAGTCGCCAAATTGTCCGTGAAGGTCTTTAAGGTAAGAGGCGGCCGCCTGCGTCGATTTGACCGGATCCTTGCGCTCATCCACCCACGAGTCAATCTTTAATCCGTATTTACGGCCGGTTCCGTAGGTGAATTGCCATAGCCCCGTGGTTTTCGTTTGCGAGACCGCGAAAGGAAAGAAGTTACTCTCAATGAGGCAGAGATAGAGAAGGTCGTCGGGCAACCCTTGCGCGCGAAAAATGTTGTTTATCGTCTCTCTGTACCTGCCCGAACGCTCCAAAGCCAGGCGGAAGGAGACTCTACCTGTTCCAGAAAAAATTCTGATAAAGTTACCGACGTGGGGGTGGCGCAAAACCGTGGTAGGAAACTCGATCCTACCGATTTCCGGCTCGGACGGGGTTTGTTCTATTTTGGCGGGCAGCGGTTCTTCGTTGTTGGCCGAGGG
>JBOHVR010000726.1:0-5877 GCA_050735755.1 Binatia bacterium | reverse complement strand
CCCTAAAAGAGAGACCCCCAGCAACAACCTGCGCATAGTTTTCATTCTTGCCTCCTTACAATAGGTTCTCGCGCTGACTGTCGAAATTATCCTTACCGCTAATCTATTGTGGCTAGCGGCGAGCCGGCAAGCAAGCCGGTTCTGGTCCGATGAAACCAAATTTCTTTTACCACTGTTTCTGGCAGTTTTCCAAACGCCGGTGATGATATCGGCGGCTAGGCCGTTGTCCGGCAGTCCAGTTAGAATGGCTCGCAAATCCCTTGCGACTTTGGGACCGCGGTCTTAGCGCTATTTAGAGGATGACCAGGCGGGCCGTTTCTGTTAACATTGCGGCTTGGTTGATCTTGTCCCCGCAGGTTCATGAGTGCCAGGCAGTCTAGACAAATTTCTTCGGGATCCCGATGCCAAGAGGCGCGTCTATCATCTCGCGGCAGCCGCCGTATGGGGAAACATTCTCGCGTTGATCTTAGGCGTCGTTGAATACAACGGTCAGAGTGGACAATTTTACGTGCGGGATAACTGGTTCCTGGCGACCGTCGGTTTGAGCGCCATCATGTACGTGGCTTTGGCGTTGCTGAAGAAAACGTTACCCGTTTACCGGAGTGAGGAAGAACAAGAAACCCCGGTAGACGAGTAGCAGGCTGCCGCTGAAAAACTTCGTCGGCCCTTCGACCAGGGCTCAGGACGAACAAGCGAAGCTTGAAAATGTTGACGAAATTCCTTTCTGCTCAGCCTGCCGAAGAATGTCTCGGCGAAATATGAATCATACTTTTTCCGCAGCCTGCGAGGGCGGGAGCAAAATTTCTCCGTGTGAATTGTCTTGCAGCCCTTCGTCTTCTGAGTGCGCGCGCATGCCGGCACAATCCCGCGTGGAGCGGGACATCTCCACTCTTGGGCGGGCATGTGGCATAATCATTCAGGGTCAGGAGGGCCGCTGAATGGTAAAGATGCCGGGCACACGCCGATTTACAAGAGAGGAAGCGGGTTTACGGCTGATGCATGCCGCCCATGCCAAGGCCGGCAATTTGTACGCGATGTATTCGAGCCTCCTGGGTGGGATCGTTACCGATCCGGCCTACATGGTACTGCCGCTCGACGACCACATGGTCCATCGTGGTCACGGAGTGTTTGACACAGCGACCCTGGCTCACGGAATGCTTTACCAGCTCGATCAACATCTGGATCGGTTCCTGCACTCAGCAGCGATGGCGCGTATTGCGTCGCCCTTTCCACGGGCGGAACTGCGCCGGATCATCTTGGATACGGCAGCGGCGAGCGGTCGCCGTGACGGTTCAGTGCGCTACTGGCTTTCGGCCGGGCCCGGAGGCTTCGGTTTGGGGCCGGCGGAATGCGTGGGAAGCATGTTCTACGTGATTGTTTTCAAAGCCGAAGACTATTCAGACTCTTTTTACGCCGAAGGCGTGAAAGTGATCACAAGCACGATCCCGATCAAGCCGCCGTTCTTCGCCAAAGTGAAGTCGACGAATTATTTGCCCAACGTTCTCGTTCTCATGGAAGCCAAAGATCTGGGAGCGGACAACGGTATCTTCGTTGATGCGGGGGGTAGGGTGGCGGAAAGCTCGAACATGAATGTGGCCTTCGTCACAAAGGAGCGAGTCCTTCTTCATCCGCGCTTCGACGCTGTGCTTTCCGGCGTCACCGCGCAACGGATGTTGCAACTGGCGCGGGGCTTGGTCGAAGAGGGCGTCTTGAAAGATGTGGTTGTCGCCGAGATTTCCGTGGCGCAAGGACGTGCCGCCGCCGAGATGCTGCTCCTGGGAAGCTCGATTAAAGTCGCGCCCGTCGTGCAATGGGATGGGCAGCCTATCGGTGACGGCAGACCCGGCCCGGTTGCACGGCGCTTGCTCGAGCTATGGCATGAGGACGCGCGCGGCGCGGCCGACCAGTTGGTGCCGGTTCCATACGAGAATTTTGCGGGCGCACTGTCCGCCTCAATTTGAGCGCAAAAGATTCCCATGGCCCAAGAGAGGGAGGAAGCGAATTATGAAATGGCTAAGGCAAGGAATGTTGGTTTTGATCGTTTGCTTTCTGAGCGCAGAGTATTTACCCGGCCAGGCGATCGTCGAATATGGCAAAGGGTTGGAGCGGGTTAACCCGCCGACGGGAGGAATGAAAGCGCCCGGCCGGGCGCGCCGTGGCGGTGGCGGGAGTCAAGGGCCGGGCGTGGATATTCCGCCCATCATTCTTCCCACCGCTCTTACCGTGAAGGAAGACGAAACTCAGGTCTATGCTCAACAGGATGAGTATTCAGCTCGCGTCGAAAAGGCGCGAAAAGGAGCCACCTTGACGCCGATGGGCCAAACCACAGTGAATGGGGAGAAGTGGTACATGGTCCGGTCCCAGGAGGGTGCGGTCGGTTGGATCAAAGCTGCGATGGTAGAGGAGACCTGGCCGGCCAAATCGGGAAAGACCGCCAAGGAAACGCAACAAGCCACAAAGATCAAGTGACCGACCTTCGGGCTACGGCCGCGCAGCAGGGTCTGGAGTTTCCTCGACGACCAACAAGTCGTGTTCGCCGAGTTGGAGAACAGGATCGCCGTCCTGGTCGTGCCAGGTTCCCAATTCGTCCTGATCGAACTTGACGATGAATCGGTTGCCGTTTTTGTTCAGCACGTCTTTGATACTGCCGTCACGGTAGGCCATCCATGGGTGGTGGCCTACCACTCTAACCCGGTGACCCTTCCGAAATAAGTGCCGCATTTTCCCTCTCCATGGCGCGTGGTTCCGCTGCTTGCAAAGCGGCGGGAACTGACCCGTAATTTAGACGTATTAAGGGGGGCTTTGTTCAAGCGGAGAAAAGCGCGGAGAAATCAGTGAAAAAGCACTTAAGGTTTGGGTAGGGGTCGAGGGCCGTAGTGAGGAAGGGGGAGGTCAAATTCACAGCACCCTAAATCAGGCGCGCGTCCCAGGAATCCGTCATTAAAGTTCGCCAGCAGTATTCCTCTGTCAATTGCCCGGGAGCCGGCGCGCAGGCGAAGATCGTTGATTTGAACGGGATAATTCCGTCGCAGGTCAGAAGGGGGAAGAACGCTGCTGGCGAACGCGCCCTGGACGTCGATCAAAAAAGCTCCCTGCCTCTTATAGAGGGACCGGGAACTTCTCGCCGCTTGCGGTGATGGGTATGTTCGGTCGTTCCAGAGCGCGAAAGGACCGGTGAATCCGCCATATCCGTCATTATCGAAGTCGCACCGAATCATGACTCCCGTCGAATGCAGCGCTGGCCCTTTGGTGCCGAAGAAAAGATTGTTGCGCGAGGTGACGTCGTTGACAGTCTCCCGACCGGGCTGAATCTGAAACGCGGTGCCGTTCAGGAGGGAGGTATTATGAAAAAGAAGAATCCCCGACGTGTCGTTGTGGAGCTTAAACGGAGCGTACTGCAAATTGTACATCGCGTTGCGAAAAACATACAAAGGGCCTCCGTTGACAGGTTGCGCGCTGATTGCGGCGAAACAGTTGGTAATCCGATTGCGAAAGATGCGCACGTTGGTGTCGGAATAGTCGGCTTCGATGCCGTCGTCCGTGCAGCCAACGACTTCATTGTTATAAATATCGCTTGACGCGAGCCTTCCATGACTACTGCCATGGATTCCATCGCCAAAGCCGGCAATCCGGTTGTAGGCAATCACATGCCCCGCGCCGGTGACACTGATGGCGTAGCTGGGCTCGATTCCTTTGCTGCGCGGCCAGGAGGCAGGCCCGGTAAAGACGTTGTCCACGATAAAGAAGTGGCGTGAGCGCTCGTAGCCGCCATTGATGGCAGCGATGCCGACTTCACTGGCCAGGAAACGGGAGCCGCGGATGACGAGATGGCTCGCGTTGTGCGCGACGAGCAGGTATCTGGCATTGCGCAAGGTCAGATTTTCGAACCAGATATGGCGCGCGCCAGCGGCGCTGATCAAGCGCTCCTTGCCGGCGCCGTCCAGAATAACTTCACCGCCATCGTCCGCTCCCCGGTAGATGATCGGCCGGTTGGGCGCTCCATGCTTGTCGATGACCCAGTCCCCGGCGTTATAGATGCCCGAGTGCACAAGAAAGAGGTCTCCCGGTTGTGCTGCCGCCTGCGCCGTTCTTAGCCCACGGAAAGGGTTTTCCCTGCTTCCCGACCCGCCATCGTCAGCGCCGGAAACGACGTGGCGAATCCGCATTTCCTCCGGTTGCCGGGGTTCGTGAAGCGTGCGTAAGGAGAGCTTTCTTTCAACGCTCCCACCTTCGGGATCAATGAGAGTCAGACGAACCTCATATTCCGTATCTGCGTCCAATTCCACGATGCTGCCTGCAAAGAGCCAGCCATCTGCGACTCTGTTTTCCGGAGATACCTTTGAAGGATGAATCCGAAACAGGGCATAGGCTTCTTGCCAGCGAGCGGTGCCGGTTTTTCTGAATTGGACAACGATGCTTGCGTTGGCGTTAACGTCGCCTCGCACCGGCCAGCGGAGCGCCAGCGATTGCACTGTTGGGGGCTCGGCCTGAAGCTCGCCCGGCTCGGCCGCGTGACGACTCGAATCCGCGCCTTGACCGGCAACCGGTTGAGCTAAAGGGCCGATTGAGGCTGCGGTTCGGGCAGCCGGCGAGGCAGGCTGTGCGGGGGAGCGCATCTCGCCACAGCTAAGCGCAAAGAGCAGGAGCAAGATCCAATGGAGATTTGGGACGCGGGCCTTAATCATCGGTGGCTTCTATTGTACCAGCAGGGATGAAATGAACTCCAATCGCGCCGAGTTTTTCTGAGATAAGCTCGTAAATGGTCTTCTGGGTGAAAATCATCAGGGTGAATAAGACCTGTCACCGCGTTTGGTCATGAAGAGTTCGGACGGCAGCTCGGTTCCGATGCGGCGCGCCCGCGCCTTCTCATAGATCAATCTAGCGGTGGCAGCGAACTGGATGCCCATGCCGGTGTTGTTTTTGAACACAGTGATTTCCTTGGCGTCTTGGCGCCCGCGGCACTGCCCGGTAAGCAACTCGCTGAGCTCGTGGAGATCCTCGGCGCGCACCAAGCCGCGCTCGAGCCGCTCAGCGAATTCGGCCTGGCGGTCCAGAAAAATCTGCTTTTTGTAACCAACAACAATCAGGCCCGCGCGGCGGATGACCTCGTCGTCCAGCTCCCTTCGTGGCAGGTAGCCATCGCCGCCGACGATGCTGTTGACATGACAACCGGCGGCGAGCCACTCACCCTTGACCACAGGATCGACGGTGTTGGTTGCGGCCGTCACCACGTCGCTGTCGCGAACGGCCTCAGCGGCCGTATTCACAGGCATGACCGTGACGCCGCTCTTTTCCGTCAGCGCGCGCGCGAAAGCTTCGCGGTGTTCGCGGTTGGGGCTGAAAACCTTGATGGTTTTGAGCGGGCGTACGGCGCAAGCCGCGAGGACCTGGGTGCGCGCCTGCTCGCCGGAGCCGAGGAGTCCCATCACATTGGCATCGGGCCGCGCCAGCGTTTTCATGGCCACGCCGCTGGTCGCAGCGACACGCAAAACCGAAGGGACATGGTCATCCATAATGGCTAAAAGCGCGCAGTCTTCCATGTCAAAAAGGAAAACCATGCCGACAAAATTTCCCGGATAAACTCTTCGTTTCGAATCCCCCACCCGGTCTTCGCGTGAGAAACTGGAATCGATGCGCAGCGCCATCGATTTGAAGCCGGGCACAAGTCCCATGATGTTATTGAAATAATACTGGGTGCCTTCCTCCTTGCCTGGAGCCTGAACGCGCAAGCGGGCACGCGGCGCATTGACGGCCTTTCCTTCGCCCATTTCTCGATAGGCGGCCTCGATGGCTTCGATTTCTTCCGTCATGGAAACGAGGTCTTCCATCTGCTCGTTTTTGATTACTAAAACCATGCGATCTCCTCCGTCTTAATTC
>JBOHVR010000725.1:0-1921 GCA_050735755.1 Binatia bacterium | reverse complement strand
GATGTTTCGCGCTCACATGCAACGGATCGGTATGCGCCGCCAGGGGTTCCACGCTCTTGCGTTCAAGCGGCAGCATCAACCCTCGACTATAATCGGCAAAACCACCGTGGCGGTCGCGGTGACCCAGCGCTTCGCAAAGCTGTTTGATGTAGCGTTCAAATTCACCCGGCTTGGGCATGGAAATTCACCTCCCACCCGAATTTCCAGGCATAATACCATGAATTTATTGACACAGTAGTACTAGCTAGGCATGGCGGTTTGTTGAGGCGAGTCGATGGTTGACTTGGACAAAATCGTGTCGCTGTGCAAACGGCGCGGGTTTATTTTTCAATCCAGCGAGATTTATGGCGGCTTGGGATCGGCGTGGGATTACGGGCCGCTCGGGGTTGAATTTAAAAACAACGTCAAGCGTCTTTGGTGGCGCGATAACGTTCATCTGCGGGACGATATGGTCGGTCTCGATGCCGCGATAACCATGCATCCGAAGGTATGGGAAGCAAGCGGGCACTTGGCGAGTTTCGCCGATCCTTTTACCGGCTGTGCGGAGTGTGGGCGGCATTATCGGGCGGATCAGATCTACGATGCGATCTGGAATTCGCGCTGGTTTCGAGCGCTCAACAAAATCTTTGAAGGACCGGCGGCGAAAAAAGATCCCGCGAAGGCTCTTGTCAACTGGGCGCAGAGCGAAGGCAAAAAACTAGCACCGAATTTTCCTAAAAATGCCGAGCTATCCCCAGAGTTTGTTCAACTCCCGTTGGAAAAGTCTGATGATCCGAGATTGTCGGACCTTCTGAGGGCTTTGGCGCACACCTCGAATGATAACTCGATGGGGGTTCTTTGTCCCAACTGCGGCGGAACGAAGCTTTCGGAACCTCAGCCCGCCAGCCTCATGCTCGAGACTTTTCTCGGGCCGGTTAAAGAAACGGCCACGAAAACGTACCTTCGTCCCGAGACCGCGCAGGGAATTTTTGTCAATTTCGATAATGTGCTGCAGTCGGCGCGCAAGAAGCTCCCGTTCGGAATCGCGCAGATCGGCAAAGCCTTCCGCAACGAAATTACGCCGGGTAATTTTACTTTTCGCACGCGCGAATTTGAGCAGATGGAAATCGAGTTCTTTGTCATGCCCGGCACCGACGAGGAGTGGCATCAGAGGTGGATCGACGAGCGCTTTGCCTGGTACCAGAAGTACGGCATCCGAAAGGAGAACATCCGGCTGCGCGAGCACGCGCAAGATGAGCTTGCATTCTACGCCAAGCGATGCGTGGACGTGGAATATGTTTTCCCGATGGGCTGGAGCGAACTCGAGGGGATTGCGAACCGGACTGACTATGACCTGAAGCAGCACTCGCGGCATAGCGGGCGGACGCTCGAGTACTTTGATGACGAGACCAAACAGAAGGTCATCCCTTACGTGATCGAGCCCTCCGCGGGCGCCGACCGCTCGGCCCTGGCGTTTTTGGTCGATGCTTATCAGGAAGAGCAGGTACGCGCCGAAAAGCGCGTCGTATTGCGCTTTCACCCGGAACTGGCTCCCGTCAAGATCGCCATCCTTCCGCTGCTCAAGAAGAACAGCCAGATCGTGGAGACGGCTACGCGTATTTGTCAGGATCTGAGAAAGTATTGGGTCACGGTGTATGACGACACGGCGTCGATCGGCCGGCTGTATCGCCGCCAGGATGAAGTCGGAACACCGTTCTGCGTCACGGTTGACGTCCAGACCGTCGGCGATGAGAAAAGCGCGCCGGACGGAAGCGTGACGATTCGCGACCGCGACTCTATGGAACAGATCCGCGTGCCGATCGAAGGTTTAGAAAGAATCCTGACAGACCTCATGAACGGCAAGTGGGCGCAGGTGTACAACGAAAGCCCGAAGCAAGCGGCGGCGGGCGCGTCTCATGAGACGGACCATATAGAATAGAGG
>JBOHVR010000724.1:0-2953 GCA_050735755.1 Binatia bacterium | reverse complement strand
TTGGCTTTTTTCTCTATGGCGTGGGAATGGGCGGCGGACTTGTATTACAGGATCTCGTCTGGGCCAACTACTTTGGGCGCATCTCTCTCGGAACCGTGCGCGGAATGGGTTACCTGGCGCTCCACGTCTTTGCCGCCGGGGGCCCACCCTTCTTCGGCGTTCTTTTCGATCTCACGCAGAGCTACTACGTGTCGTTTTCGCTCTTCACCGCTGCATTGCTGATGTCCGCTTTTCTCATTCTCCTCGCCAAGCCGCCGCAGAAATGATCGCCCGGAGATTGTTTACTCGGGAATCTCCATAGATTTGACAAGCCCTCGTAAGGAACGGAATCCACCGAGAATGCGAACTCTTAGCCCTCATGCTAACAAGTATGGACGCATAACACTTGATCAGCGATCAGGACGTTTGCCGGCCGGCACATGGAGGAGTGGTAAATTTTTTGTAGGCGAATTCGCGGTTCTCCTTCCCGCTAATTCACGCGGCAATGATCTCGCGTGCGCGAAGTTGCGGGCGTAGCAAATCCATTGTAGTTTCATTCTGTATCTTTCAACCGCATGCAAATCAAAAAACAGTCTGCCGCTAGCTGAGCTAGCTAATGGTTGCTCAAATAGATCGCGCAACCGCGTTATCAGCAACCGCATTCTGTTGTTCGCGCGCGCAAGCGTGAGACGGCAGCCTGTTCCATCTTCGGTGCGCATCATCATGCCCCCGTGGATCGTCGAATAAAGTCATCTGTTTCAACATGCGGGCAGACCCGCCCCAGGGCGTAGAAATAGAGGCCGATCGGAAAACAATGAAAGCTCCACTGCTGCCTGAGCCGTTTCGGCTTCCAGCCAAGAATGGGAGACAGACACGTGCCTCATAACGTTCCCTTGATCACCACGATTGCCGCCGGCTTGGGCCTTGCTCTGATTATGGGCTTTATCGCCGCGCGGCTGAAGCTGCCTGCCCTGGTGGGTTATCTGATTGCCGGAATCATCATTGGTCCAGCCACGCCGGGCTTTGTCGCCGACATCGAGCTTTCGAACCAACTCGCCGAAATCGGCGTGATGCTGTTGATGTTTGGCGTGGGTCTGCACTTCTCCCTCGACGATCTGCTGGCAGTTCGCCGGATTGCTCTACCCGGCGCTATTGTCCAGATAGTCGTGGCCACTTTGCTCGGCATGGGTGTTACCGCCCTTTGGGGTTGGAGCCTTGCGGCCGGCATCGTCTTTGGCCTCGCGCTCTCCGTGGCGAGCACCGTTGTGCTCCTCAGGGCGCTGGAAAGTCGCGGTGTTCTGGAATCCGTCAACGGCCGCATCGCTGTCGGCTGGCTCGTCGTCGAGGACCTCGTAACGGTTCTGGTGCTGGTGTTGCTGCCGGCGCTTTCGGTGTGGCTCGGTGGCAATACAGAAGTCCCGGCTGGAGAAGCGGGCGATCGGGGTCTACTGACAACGCTTGCTCTCACGCTCGGTCAAGTCGCGGTCTTTATCGCGCTCATGCTCGTCGGCGGCCGGCGTCTCTTTCCGTGGTTGCTATGGCAGATCGCCGGCACCGGCTCGCGGGAGCTTTTTACTTTGTGCGTTATTGCAGCCGCGGTGGGTATCGCCTACGGCTCCGCCGCGCTTTTCGGTGTCTCCTTCGCTCTCGGCGCTTTTTTCGCCGGCATGGTCATGAGGGAGTCTCCTCTGAGCTATCGCGCGGCGGAAGAATCTTTGCCCCTGAGGGATGCATTTTCCGTTCTGTTTTTCGTATCGGTAGGCATGCTGTTCGATCCGCACGTCCTGATCAGCGAGCCGATCCATGTGATCGTGGTCGTGGCGATCATCATCTTCGGCAAATCGCTGGCCGCCTTTTTTCTTGTCCTGCTTTTTCGATACCCGCTCAACACGGCTCTCACCGTGTCTGCGAGCCTGGCGCAAATCGGCGAGTTTTCTTTCATCCTGGCGGGCCTGGGGGTATCCTTGGGCCTTTTGCCGACGGAAGGCCAGAGCCTCATTCTGGCGGGGGCGATCATCTCGATCGCCCTCAATCCTCTGGTGTTCCACGCCATCGAGCCTGCGCAGGCCTGGATTCGCTCGCGCTCGAAACTTGCCCAGATCTTAGAACGCTCCGACGATCCGCTCGCGGTGCTGCCGATGACGGTCGACCTCAACCGCCTTACCGGACAGGTCGTGCTGGTGGGTTATGGCCGCGTCGGACGGCGGATCGGCGACGCGCTGAGCGCGAACGGCATATCCTTTGTCGTGGCCGAGGAGAATCGTGAAATCGTCGAGAAATTGCGCGCGAGCGGCATTCCGGCCGTATCCGGCGACGCCTCCGAGCCCGCCGTCCTCATTCAGGCGCATATCCACCGCGCCCGCATGCTGGTGATCGCAACGCCCGATACCCTCGATGTGCGCCGCATGATTGAGATTGCGCGCACAGTGAATCCGCGCATCGAGACCGTCGTGCGCACGCACAGCGAGGAAGAAGCGGTACTCCTCGAAAAGGAAGGCGCCGGGAAGGTCTTCCTGGGCGAGCACGAGCTCGCCCTCGCCATGACGGACCATGTCCTCGCGCGATACGCAGTCGGGAACGATCCCCCCAAGTGACCGGGACGGCCATCCGGCGCGCTCTCCTTGCAGGTTCGGCAAATAGATTGCGTTGGCTTAAAGAGCGTCGCCGTGAAGTGTGTTCATTTCATGACAGCAGAAGCTCCAGGTCATCGCGAGTCAGATTGTGGATCAGACTGTTGTCGGCGGTGATGATGGCGTCGGCGAGATCGCGCTTGGTTTTCTGCAGCTCTAACACCTTCTCTTCCACCGTGCCACGCGCAATTAGCCGATACGCAAAGACGTGGCGCGTCTGGCCGATGCGGTGGGCGCGGTCGATAGCCTGAGCCTCAACAGCGGGATTCCACCACGGATCGAGAAGATAGACGTACTCGGCGGCATGCAAATTGAGCCCCAGCCCGCCCGCCTTGAGGCTGATC